>CAJBKH010000235.1 GCA_903953615.1 uncultured Bacteroidota bacterium | reverse complement strand
GTACCTCCGTTGTTGCGATTACTGCTCCAAACCAAGTGCTTACCATCAGGACTGAACATTGGAAAGGCATTGAAATTGCTTTGGGTGGTGATTTGTTTCAAATTCGAACCATCCAAGTCGACCATGTACAACTGAAAGGCATAACCTTTTGCTGAAGCATAATTACTAGAAAAAACTATTTTTTTACCCGATGGGTGAAAAAATGGCGCCCAATTGGCTTTACCCAAATGGGTTACTTGTCTCAAATTACTTCCATCAATGTTGCATACATATATTTCCATATTGGTTGGCGCTACCAAACCCTGACTCAACAAGTCTTTATATTCAGCAACTTCTGTTTCAGTTTTCGGTCGCGATGCTCTGAACACCAATTGTGTGCCATCTGGCGAGAAAAAAGCCCCGCCATCGTAACCCAAACCAAAAGTTATTTGCTTAGGATTGGTGCCATCAATGTTCATGGTCCATAATTCCAAATCGCCACTGCGTGTGCTGGTAAACACAATTAAATCGCCCTTAGGACTAACAGTAGCCTCTGCATCGTAGCCAAAAGTATCTGTTAATTGGTTAATAACTTTGCCTTTTTTATTCGAAACGAAAATATCAAACTCGGGATAAACTGGCCATACATATTTGGCTTTGGGATTATAGGGTTTAGTTGCCGGACAAGTATCCATAAAATGGTGGGTACTGGCATATAGGACTGATGAATTATTCGTCAAATAATAAGAACAGGTTGTTCTGCCTTTACCTGTGCTAACCATTGGCGGACGGTAAGTAGCCATTAATTTAGAGGCCTTTTTAATATCCATGGTGAAAATTTGATCGCATTTTAAACCCCATTGCGGATTATTCGATTGAAAACTTAAATATTTTCCATTGAAACTAAAATAAGCTTCGGCATTGTCGCCACCAAAGGTTAATTGTTGAATATTATTAAGATGCGTTTCTTTTAAAGTATCTGTTGTTTGGGCTGAAGAAAAAAGCGCGTAAAAACAAAGGAAAATGCAAAAATATTTAGTCATTGAAGCTGGTAATTGAAGAAGATTTTAAAGGATGCAAATGTAGTTTATAAAATAAGATGAGCTCAAAAAGAGTTTGTCACAATTGTGTCATAATATGAAAATATATTGACCATTATTAACCCTAAAAAAGAGTAAAAAAGCCCCTTTTAACAGGTTTTACTTTGTTTAAGCTTTTTTAATTTGTTAAACAACTTTTAAACAAAATAGTGTTTGATAAAAAAGTTTCCCTTAAGTTTGCCTCCGATTATGGTTTTAGTTTAAAAACTAAATTAAAAGGGAACAAGGTGTAATTCCTTGACATTTCCCGATGCTGTAAGCCCCATTGTTTAATTATAGACAAATTGTTCTGAATCAATAACCACTGTTAGCCAAGGCTGATGGGAAGGTTTCAGAAACTGGGGTAAGTCAGAAGACCTGCCAAAATCAACACTATCATTCAGTGCTTCGGGAAGAAAGCCGTTTGAAACTTTTGGATTTATCTCCAAGGCATCTAAGTTTCATTGTTTCCCCTCCCCTTTTCACTGCTTGCTAAAAAGGAAAGAATGAATAAAAAGTTAAACATAAAGCTGTTTTTATTGGCCTTTGTTTCAGGTGCTTCAAACCTGTTGGGTCAATCGCCTTTGAGCGATACGCTTTATGCATTTAAAGGCATTAACTTTCATTCAAATAGATTAAACCATTTTTCTGTTGGCAATAAAATTACAGCTTTCGACAGCCTTACCATGTCGCAACACCGCCATCAAAATTTGGGCGATTTGTTAGCAGAAGAGAGTGGCCTTTTTGTAAAATCATACGGATTAAATTCTTTGGCCTCTGCCTCTTTTAGGGGTGGTAGCGCCAGTCAAACCGCAGTACTGTGGAATGGCTTCAACATTAACAGTCCGATGAATGGTCAAATTGATTTGTCTCTAATTCCAGTTAATTTTTGCGATGCAATATCAATCCAACATGGTGGCAGCAGTGCGTTGTGGGGAAGTGGCGCAATGGGTGGTGCGATACACCTTAATAATTTGGCCAATTACAACAAAGGCATTACCCTGCAACTAAATTTAGGCGGTGGAAGTTTTGGTAGTTTTAATAAACAAGCAGCTTTAGATATCAGCAAGAAAAAGTTCGTTACTTCAATTAAATTTTTCCAATCAGAAGCAAAAAATAATTTCCAATTCAACAATATCAATACGAATGAATCCATTAAACGTATTCAATCGAATGCAGAAATGCACAGTCAGGGTTTCTTAAACGAAAACCATTTGATCATTAATAAAAATCAAAGATTAAACTTAATGCTGTGGGTGCAACAAACCAACCGTCAATTGCCCCCTACACTTTTGCAAATGAGCAGTCAGTCGAAGCAAAACGACCAGAGCATTAGATTAACATCTGAATGGCAATTTGAAAAAAGAAAAACAAATACAACCATTCGCACCGCAGTGTTTGATGAAGTCTTGCGATACGAGGATTATCCTGTTAATAGCTTCAGTCGATCTCGCAGTTTTATTAGTGAAGTTGAAACAAAATACAATCTAAATAAAAACCATGCATTCAATGTAGGCATTAACAATACCTATGCAATAGCGAAGGCAGATGGCTATCAAAATACCATTCAATTAAATCGCCTTTCTTTTTTTACTGCCTATGCCTTTACTGCCAAAAATAATAAATTAAAAGCCAATGTATCCATTCGAAAGGAGTTTGTTGAACACTTTAATGTACCCTTGGTATATGCTATCGGTAGCAGCTTTGCACTCAATAAAAACATAAAGCTAAAAGCGAATGCAGCAAAGGTTTACCGTTTGCCAACTTTCAATGATTGGTATTGGAACCCTGGGGGCAATCCTAATCTTTTGCCTGAACATGGGTATACCCAAGACATCGGTTTTAAATGGCAGTTTAAAACAAAAAACAAGCGTTGGTATTTTGCAACTGAACCAACCCTTTTTAACAAACAAATTGAAAATTGGATCATCTGGTTACCTAACACAAACTATTGGGAACCCCAAAATATTATGAAGGTTTGGAGCCGTGGTATCGAAACCAATAGCACCATTTGTTGGGAATTGAACCAACTAAAATTTAGCACAACCCTGCTTACCAACTATGTGGTTTCAACTAACGAAAACAAAAGCTCAATTGTTGATGCAGCCTATAATAAACAGCTCATTTATGTACCCATGTACAGTGGTCAAATAAAGTTCAACATTGGTTATAAAAAACTAAATGCTGCCTACAGACAAACCTATACAGGCTATCGCTATACCAGTTCAGATAATTCTGAATTCCTTAAGCCATACCAACTCGGCTCGCTCCATTTCTCCTATCAACTTAATTACAAAAAATGGCGCTCATCGGCCTTTTTACAGGTTAATAATTTATGGAATACCGAATATCAAATTATGGCCAACCGTGCAATGCCTTTGAGAAATTACGCTCTTGGTATAACCTTCGAAATCAATAACAAATAATCATATATCACCACATGAAAAATCTATTTCTAATTTCATTTTGCGCGCTTTTTACTTTCATTTCTAAAGCACAAACCGTTTCAACATTCGAATCACTTTCACTTTCAAAAGATAGCTTTTGGGATGGCAAAAGCCAACCACTTGGCAGTTCCTTTAGCAACGGTAACGCCATCTTTCCTAATTATTTCGACACTTCTTACGGTGGCTTTTGGACAGGTGGATGGGCCTACTCTAACATGACCGACACCATTACGCCAGATTATAACAACATATACAGCTCACGACCAGGCAAAGGCTACAACGGCTCAAACAACTTTGCAATTGGTCAGCAAAACAGCATGATAAAATTAACTGGTGCTGCATCAGGTAAAATCGTTGAAGGTTTTTTTATCACCAATTCTACCTATGCTTCCTATTCAATAAAAGATGGCGATTTTATTTGCAAAAAGTTTGGTGGCGCCACTGGAAAAGACAAAGATTTTTTTATGGTTAAAATTAAAAAATATTATGGTGGTATTTTATCCAATGACAGTGTTGTTTTTTATTTAGCAGATTACCGCTCTGACGATAGTACAAAAGATTATATCGTGAACGATTGGCGCTGGGTCGACCTTACCTCCCTCGGCAATATTGACAGTTTAACTTTCGAATTAATCTCGAGCGATAATGGTCAATTCGGCATGAACACACCCGCCTTTTTTTGTATTGATAATTTTACAACTAAAAACACAGGCCTATCAATTGCAAAGGCTGAAAACTTATCTGCTTTTAATTTGTACCCTAACCCTGTTCGCGATATTTTAAATCTACAAACGCCCAACCATACAATCGCAAAACAAACTGTGAAAATCACAGATCAATTAGGGCGTTTAATCACTGCATTTGAGACAAATTCAAACACCATTCAAATTAATGTGGCGCAATGGCCAAGTGGACTTTATTTTACAACTATCTCTGACGGCACTATAATCTCAACTCAAAGATTCATTAAAGCATAATGCAACGCCTCGTTTTATTATTTGGCTTTATTATTGGTTTGTCTTTGCAGGCGCAATTTGCCCCTGCGGCTGGTCAGCCTGGCTCTAGTGCCTTGCACAAGGATAGCAACATATTTAAAGCGTGGGCCACCCAATGCAATATTACCCGCGGTTATCAAGATATTTCGAATGTATTATCAGGACTTACCACGGTAGGCGATAGCAGCATGGCCTTGGGCAAAGCTGGCGACAATGGCATTGTAAGTTTAGGCGATGGGGGGACTGCCATCGTCACCTTTAACACGCCCATTAAAAATGGCCCCGGACCAGACTTTGCAATTTTCGAAAATACATTTATCGATTCATTCTTAGAATTGGCTTTTGTAGAAGTGAGTTCTGATGGCAAAAACTATGTGAGATTCAAGCCAACATCATTCACCCAAGATTCTATTCAAACAGGTCCGTTCGGTTATACAAATCCTAAAAAAATAAACAACCTAGCAGGCAAGTACCGCGCACTGTATGGAACGCCATTCGATTTGGAAGAGCTGGCACTTTTTAGCAATATTAATATTAGTTCCATAACACATGTAAAAATCATTGATGTGGTTGGCAGTCTTAAAAACCAGTATGCACAATACGATCAAAACAATCATAAAATCAATGACCCATGGCCAACACCTTTCCCTTCCTCGGGGTTCGACTTAGATGCGGTAGGCGTTATGTATCCAGTAGGCACAGGTATTAAAAAAGTAAATGCATTCGCAGGTCTAAAATTGTTTCCCAATCCTGCTTCAAATTATTGCAACATTGAAATTAATGCAATTGAAACACATGCCTGTCAATTAACCCTTTTTGATGCAACGGGTAAACTTGTTTTTGAAGAAAATGTAAGCTTAAACCAAGGGTTAAATACAAAAAGAATCGACCTTTCGAATTATGTAAATGGTTGTTACCAAATCTGTATTTCCAAAGCGAATGAAACCACCATCTTACCTATCATTATTGCACATGAATAACAACTTGACAAAGTTTATTGGAATTGCAATTTTAGTATTGTTTTTTGGAGCATGTCGCAAGGACAAACCAGAACCAATTAAAACGCAATTTAATACTAGTTCTTCGGGCGTTTTTATTAGCAATGAAGGCAATTTTCAGTTTGGCAATGCAAGCATCGGTTTTTATAATTCGAACGACCAAAGCTATGCCGACGATTTATTCAAAAATGCAAATAGCAGACCACTTGGTGACGTGTGTCAATCGCTGTATTTTTTTAACAATAAAATTTATATCACGGTTAACAATTCAAACAAGATTGAAGTTGTAAATCCAACTACTTTTTCAAGTATTGCAACCATCACAGGCTTGCAATCACCTCGCTATTTTTTACCGGTAAGCATTCAGAAAGCTTATGTTACCGACTATGATGCCAATGCTATTTCGGTCATTGATTTGAACAGCAATGCACTTATCAAAAAAATTCCATGCAAGGGTTGGACCGAAGAACTTCTGATGTCGAATGGGAAAGTTTATGTTACCAATAAAAACAGTAAGGCATTATACATCATCGATCCACTCAGCGATATCATTATTGATAGTATTCAAATTGGTTATGGGGCAAACTCCATACAACTCGATCGTTTTAACAACTTATGGGTACTGGCCAATGGAAATGCCACAAACAATGAAATGGCGAGTTTAAGTCAAATCAATACGACTTCCGATTCTGTTATTCAAACCATTCCATTCAATGCTATCAGTGAACAACCTTGGCGTTTAAAAATCAATGGCAGTGCAGATACTTTGTATTATTTGAACAAGGGTGTTTATGCATTGCCTATCAATGCCACACAATTAAACCAACAACCATTAATACCAGAAAACACACGATTATTTTACGGTCTTGGGATTGATCCATTTTCAAACATTATTTACGTTTCTGACGCCATCGATTACGTGCAAAAAGGCATCATCTACCGTTTTCAGAGCAATGGACAACTCATCAACTCTTTTAGAGCAGGCATTATACCAAACGACTTTTATTTCAAACCTTAAACCCGATGACTATAAAAACATGTCCTGCTTGCCTCCAAGCTTTCGAATGCAAGGCCGAGAATGTTTACGAATGTCAATGTTTCCAAGTCCAATTAAACAGTCAACAAAAAGAGGCCATAGCGAACCATTACACAGATTGCTTGTGTAACTTATGTTTAACTAAAATCAAAACAGAAAAACCACTTGATTGATGCGTCTAAGTCAACATTTATATCTCCATAAATCCCAAAATTATAGTCAACTTAGTTTACTATTTATAGCCCTTATATTTATGCTTTTCGGCTGCCATGATTCAACCATAAAAAACACCATTGGCGGAAGGCATTTTCATTCAATTGCTTATTCCAAACAGTTTGGCATTGTAGAGTCGAAGGAGTCGGTTCAAATTATACAAATCAACAACCAAGACACCCATTGGGGCTATACCTTTTACAAGGACCAGAAAAAGCAAAAAATTGTTGTACTTTCAACCATATTTGCAGGGTTTATAGAGTTACTTGGTGAACAATCGCAAATTGTAGGATTAGACAATATTAATTTCTATTCGGATAGTATTTTATTACAACAGTGCAAGCAAAATAAGACAGAAGCAATTGGTGAAGAAGCCCAAATACAACTTGAAAAAACACTCGCACTCAAACCTGATATTCTTATCTGTAATTCAGAAAATTTCAATACGACAGCGATTGGAAAACGATTGGAAAGAAGCGGTACAAAAATTATTTATTGCAATAATTTCAAGGAGGCCCATCCTTTGGCGCGTGCAGAATGGATTAAATTATTTGGCGCCATTTCCGGACAACTCGCATTGTCCGATAGCCTTTTCGATGCTGTTGCAAAAAATTACAATGCAACGCTTGAATTGGCGAAGCAACAAAGTATCATTTCAAAGTTAGAAGGCAAAGACAAACCAACAGTTCTAGCCGAGGCGATGTTTGGCGATACTTGGTTTGTACCAGGTGGCAAAAGTTATACGGCGCAATTAATTGAAGATGCTGGTGGCATCTATTGTTTTAGCAATTTGCAACCTTTGTTTACTTATCCAAAAAGCTTGGAGGATGTTTTACAGGTTGCCAAAGATGCGGATATTTGGATTCATATTGGGCAGTTTAAAGAGCGTTTAGAAATATTGCAACAAGACGAGCGATACGGCTTATTCAAAGCCTTTCAAAACAAACAACTCTTCAACAACAACAAACAGGAGAATAGCGCTGGGGGCAATGCCTTTTGGGAGAAAGGAGTTGGCAGACCCGACCTCATTCTACAAGATTTATTTACCATTTTTAAATCACCAACAAGCAATACAGGTCATTATAATTATTACACCAAAATACGATAAGCCTAGTGAGTGCTAAAAATACTTATAAATAATTTTTAACTTATGGTTTAATTATTCGTTTTTTGTTGTTCAATTTAAAGCAATGAAAATTCACATTTTGGCCTGCGGAGGTGCCGTAATGCATAACATGGCCATTGCCTTGCATCAGCTTGGCCATACTATAACTGGTAGTGATGATGAAATATTTGAACCTGCCTTATCCCGCTTAAAATCAACAGGGATTTTACCTGAAGCTTTCGGATGGTTTCCGGAAAAAATAACCACGGATTTAGATTTTATTATTCTAGGCATGCATGCCCGTGAAGACAATCCCGAACTCGCCAAAGCGAAAGCATTAGGACTTAAAATTTATAGTTTTCCTGACTACGTTTACGAGCATGCGAAGAATAAAATAAGGATAGTAATAGCAGGCAGTCATGGTAAAACATCTACCACAGCCATGATTATGCATGTGCTTAAAAAATTGAATATGGATTTCGACTATTTGGTAGGTTCGCAACTCGAAGGTTTTGATACCATGGTAAAATTTAGTGATGCCCCAGTTATGGTAATTGAAGGTGATGAATACCTTACTTCGACACTTGACAGGGTGCCTAAATTTTTAAAATACAAACCCCATTTTACGCAAATTACCGGCATTGCTTGGGATCATATCAATGTATTTCCAACCTTCGACAACTATGTTGACCAATTTACCCAATACATTGCCACCATTGAACCGGAGGGCGAAATAATTTATTTTGAAGGCGATCAAATCTTGTCTAATATCTGTCAAAAAGCGAAGGTTAACATAAGAGCATACAACACGCCAAAATACGAAAACAATGCCGGCAGTGTGCAAGTCATAAAAGACAAAGCCTACCCCTTATCTGTTTTTGGAGAACACAATTTTCAAAACATGGAAGGCGCAGCCATGTTGTGCGAGAACATAGGCATTTCGATTGCAGATTTCTACACCGCTATGGCAGATTTTTCGGGCAGTGCCCGTCGTTTAGAGAAGGTCTTTGAAAACAATACGCTCACCATTTTTAGAGATTTTGCCCATTCGCCGAGTAAATTGAAAGCGACCGTTGAGGCCGTAAGAAACCAATTTCAGGATGCCCAAATAATGGCTGTTTTTGAATTGCATACCTTTAGTAGTTTAAGTAAAAACTTTTTACCCCAATACAAAGACACCATGAAAGCTGCCGATAAGGCCATTGTATACTGCAATCCCCATGTTTTCGAACACAAAAAAATGCCACCCCTCGACAAAGCAAGTATAAAAGAGGGCTTTAATACTGATATTGAGGCTATTAACAATATTTCAGAATTAATTTCAAAAATCAATGATTTCAAAGGCAACGTTTCAGAACAACCGCGTGTCTTACTACTTATGAGTTCGGGAAACTTTGATAACGCTCAACTTTGGTAGTTTTTGCCAATTTGTAATTTTCATTTTTTCCTTTATATTCGTAGATTATTCATACATTAACAATTGCATAAGATGATAAGATACTTACTATTTCTATTTTTAACACTCGTTTTCATCACTAAGATTGAGGCTCAGCCATGTGTTGCGTCCAATGTCAAGATCAAATTTACCCCAACAAAAATTTGTCCTGGACAGCAATTAACTGCCGTGATAACAAAATCAAATATCTATTTTGGCACTGGAAATGTATTTACATTGCAATTATCGGATGCAAGTGGTGGATTTGGCTCACCAACAAACATTGGTTCCATTACCGACACCATTCCTGACACCATCTTTTATGAATTGCCTTTTCCAACCTTACCTGGTAATGGATACAAATTAAGAATAACAACAACCTCTCCAGCGCACAATTGCTACATTTCAGATTCCACTTTAACTGTTTATCCTAAACCGAATCCTTCCTTTACTTTCCCTAACGACAGCCAATGTTATAAATATCACCGCTATAATTTCACTTCTACTTCAACCATAAGTTCAGGTACTATTACAAAATACGTTTGGAATTGGACCGATGGATCAAACAATGACACCATTTCAACCAATACCATTTCACACAAATATAAATTTTACAATACTTTTTTCAATACCGAATTAAAAGTCTTTTCAGACAAAGGATGTACAGATATACTAAAAAGACAAGTTAACATCAAAGAGATGCCCAATATTGAGACCGTCATTAATGACAACGTACAGTGTTTAAAAGGCAATTTATTTAAATTTAACTCCGCATCTTATTCTTACACGAGTCCATTTTCTTTTGCAAGTTGGTTGTTTGGCGATGGTAGTTCAATGGTTCCCAACATCGATTCTGCCCAACATACATACACAACTTCTAATTTCTTTTATGTAAGTCAAATTAACGGCTTAGCGAATGGCTGTATTGACACAGCTCAGAGTTTTCTTTCTGTAAACCCTCATCCAATCGCAAAAATCACTACCAATGATACTGACCAATGTTTGGTTGGCAATCAATTTATATTTGAATCGGGCACTACTGTGAGCAATGGCTTACCAATTTTAAACGATTGGACCATCGATGCAAGTGTTGACTATTTGCTTAAAGATTCTGTTCACTACAACTACAAGACCCAAGGCAATCGCACCATCCGCTTAATTTCAACGACTGATGATGGCGCAGATGCTTGTGCTGACACTACTTATCAAAAAATATTGGTGAATCCAATGCCAAAAGTTTTGGTCACCAATTATGACAATACACTATGTTCTAAAGGCAATGTATTTAGATTTAAGGCCAAGTCAACCATTGCTACCGGAACGGTTTCACATAATTGGACCTTTGGCGATGCTGGGACAGCTACTAATTTGGATTCTGTGACGCATACTTATGCAGCCGCGGGCACCTATGTTACTGAAGTCAAAGCCATTTCAAACAAAGGCTGTAGAGATAGCATCAAAACAACTTCAATTGTAAAACCTTCTCCGAACGCTTCATTTACCACTAATAACAATACCCAGTGTTTGAAAATTAATGGATTCAAATTAAAATCAACCTCAAGTATTAGTTCTGGCACTTATACCAGGGCATGGCGCATAGATGATGGCCAAAGCTTCAATGGTGTAGATAGCATTCAATTTAAACTAGCTGCAGTTGGCACTTATGCAGCGAAACTCGTTTTGGTATCCAATCAAAATTGCAAAGATTCCATTGTGGATTCACTCAAAGTATTGGCCATGCCTCAGCCAGCTTTCAACATCAACAATAGTTCTCAATGTTTTAGAAAGAACTTCTTTACCTTTACTGATAATTCTGTCTTCCCAGGAGGCACAATTACTAACAACGAATGGCGATTTGATGATGGCGATACTACCATCAATCAAGCATTAGTAAACCACCAATACCTGGCCGAGGCCGATTACAATGTGGCTTTACTAACCTATGGCAACAACGGTTGTGTTGATACTGCTTTTAACATCGTTAATGTATATCCACACCCAAATACCAACTTTGTGATCAATAACCCTGGACAGTGTGTGAATAGCAATAGCTTTGTATTCTCTTCAGCCACCTTTATTTCAACGGGAAATTTTACCAATAAATGGTTATTTGGCGACGGCACCTTCTCTAACCAATTTACTGGTGTAACTAAAAAATATACCAAAGATTCAACTTACATTGTAACGAATATCGCTTTCAGCGACCATTCTTGTCCCGATACCCTAACAAAAACAATTACTGTTTATCCTAAACCAAAAGGATCATTTACTATAAACAACGACAAACAATGTAAATTAGGTAACAACTTCGTATTTAATGCTGTGACGGCCATCAAATATGGCACCTACACCATGGCTTGGAATTTTGGCGATGGCAATGTAGATGGTAATTTCGCAAACACCTCGCACAAGTACACCAATCCGACCCTTTATAAGGTGCGATTAATTTCAACATCAAATTACAATTGCAATGATACTGTCATTAAGGATGCAAGGGTTTACCCAATGCCTGTAGCTTCCTATAATGCTAACAAGGTATCTAGTTGTTTACAAGGCAATAACTTTGATTTTATTGCCAATTCAACCGTAAGTGGCAATGGCAGTATAAAACACTTCTGGGACTTTGGTGTAAACACTCTTACAAACGACACCGCAAACATTCAAAACCCAAATTATTCTTATACTACAGAAGGCAATTACACAGTAACACTTATTTCATCTACTGTGACAGGCAGTTGCAAAGACACAACCACAAAGGGCATTGTCGTTTATCCAACGCCTATTCCTTCATTTACCATCGACAACAATCAACAATGTTTCTTAAACAATAATTTCAACTTTGCTTCTACTTCAAATATTGCCTCTGGTACTATTAATACCACCAATTGGACCTTTGGCGATTTAACTACTGGAACTGGTGTTAATGTTGCGCATTCATATATTAAAGTTGATTCCTTTAATGTGATCATGACTTTGACAAGTGATAATTTATGTTCTGAATCTGACACCGCAATGGTTTATGTTCGACCAATGCCTGTTGCTGATTTCACTATTAACCCAAAAGAGAGTTGCTTAAAAGGCAACCGTTTCAACATTAGCAATAAATCTAAAATCACCAATGGTGTTATTGCAAGCTACCAATTTTATTATGGCAATGGCGATTCAGCAACTGTTGCTGCACCACCTGCCTATTCATACCCAGCCAACGGTACTTACCCAATCTTGTTAAAAGTAACCACCAACTATGGCTGTTGGGATACCGCAACTGCAATTGTTGAAGTTGATCCAAATCCAACATTAGATTTCACTGCAAATGATGTGTGCCTATTAAGAGATTCAACTGTATTTACCAATAACTCTACCATCAATCCTGGCTTTATAGCGTCTTATAAATGGACCTTTGGAGATGGTAAAACAATTTCTACACTGCAGTCGCCTAAACACATGTACAAAAGAACGGGGCAATTTACGGTAACACTTTCTGTAAAAACAGATAAGGGCTGTTTAGACACCTTAGTAAAGTTATTATACGCCAATGTTAATCCTGGGCCAACCGCCAAATTTACTTATCAAAAATTGAGATCATGGGAAAATGAAGTTGACATTCAATACATTGATTCATCTAGAGGTGCCAACAGTTGGTTTTGGAATTTTAGTGCCATGGGAACCTCAACCAATCAAAATCCATTATTGCTTTATACGGATACTGTAACACAAAAGACTTCATTAATTGTAACCAATATATTCGGTTGCAAAGACACTTCAATACAATCACTGTTCATTGCTCCAGATGTTATTTACTACATGCCAAATGCCTTCTCTCCTGGCAACGATGACCAAATCAACGACTTCTTCAAACCTCGCGGTTTGTCTTATGCTAAATCATATAAATTTGTAATCTTCAACCGTTGGGGTGAAATCATGTTCAAAACAGACAATCCGCAATTGGGATGGGATGGTTCATTCGAAGGAGATTATGTTGAACAAGGTATCTACTTCTATCGCCTAGAATTTGTTGGCTCAGATGATCTGAGACACGAAGAAGAAGGCAATATTATGATCTTGCGTTAAGACGCTAGTCAGGGCAAAATTTCAACTTTTGTGCCTACTGCGGTGTATTGGTATAACTCGTCTATTTGCTGGTTATTAAGTGCTATACAGCCTTGTGTCCAATTGCTTTGCCAATGGGTTAATGGATCTTGCGTATCCCACCACAAACCATGAATGCAAATATCGCCCCCTGGATCTAAGCCTACTTGCCAAGCCTTGTGTTTATCATCCAAATTTGGATACGAAATCTTTAACGCTTTGTAGCCTCTGCTATTGGGGTTTTTTAAAACAACATCATAAGTACCTTCTGGCGTTCTATTATCTCCTCTTTGCACTTTATGTCCAATGGGATTTGCACCCAATGCAACCTGATAAACTTTAAATGTATCTCCAAAATAAGCAAGCAATGTGTTCGCTTGTTTCTTCACCACTATTAATTTGACAGGTGAATTTATTTTGAAAGGCTTTATCCTTCTCCTTCCCAGTTTAGGCGTAGGATCTTGAAAGATTGTAGTTTTAATTGTAGAATCCTTCGCTACAAGGGTATTTAATTTTGCATCAGGTTGGCATGCCACAAAAGCAAAAAAGAAACAGGCATAACATTTACCAAAACGCATCATCTTTAGCTTAACGAACAATCAAATGAATTAGTATTTTATTAAGGCGCTAAAAAAGTGTTTTTAATCCACATATCCCATACCGCTTGGGTAAGAAACATTGTCAAAGTATAACCAATAATCAAAATTGAAAACACTTTATAGCCCAAGCTGAAATTTTTAAATTGTGTCTTTATTTTGTTATAAAATAAATAAACAATGGGACCCGCAATAAGCGCATAACACAGGCCCGCTTGTCGCATTGTAAACGAATGTACATAGGCATGTTGGGCCATTACAATGCACCAACTATAAGAGGCTATCAAAAGCAGCTTTGCCCATTGGTAATAGCGCGGAGTTAATAATGTTTTAAATTCAGTTCTAACAACAATCCACATGGCAATTATTGCAAAGGCCGGCACAACAAAAAAGCGTTCGGTTCTGCTTAACCATATAAAAGGCAAAGAGATAAATTCAACCCACCCAAAAGGCGACTCTAATTTTTTTTGCAATCCACTCACTTCAATACCTGCTGTTCTCAACTTTGCTGTTTCTGTCAAATCGGCTAGTGCCATTTGCCAACTACCGAAGTATTCAATGTTCTGCCATAAATGCAAGAGTACACCAACAATTGCGCCCATCGCTGGAATTAATGTGTACTGAGAAAACAAGCCTTTCTTCTCCCATAAAGAAACGCCAATGCAAACAATGGCCAAATACACCAATGGCTCGAATGAGATATTCGCCACAAAACACATGATTAAAAACAAACCCACTAAATATATTTTTTTTGGCGTTTCTAAATGTTTTAAAAGTACCAAAATAAACAAAGCCTTCCCAAATTCTTCATACACATGTTTATGCAAACTATCGCTCCAACCAATAAAATAATTTGATAAAATTAACATTACCCAACTTACCAAAACAATGTCCTTGTTTTTGATGATGCGCCATAACACCTGCCAAAGAACATAAGCATAAAACAAACTAACCAGTACTACAAAACAACGCAATCCGAATTCGCTTATAGACCCAATTATTCTTGAATAAAAATAAGTCAACAAATCAGGCAAGGCAGGATAGTGGGTATAGACTACTGGATGCAAGGTGGTATCGTGCACAGGCACTTTGTAATGGTGTACAGGCAACCCCTTTGTTTTGGCTAAACCTGAGTCATTGAAATACTGAACAGCAGAATATAAATTAATATCGCTGTATGCATCGCCACGCATAAAATTTCTGCGTTTACTTTGCTCAAACTGACTAATACTAAAAGCCCTAAAAAGAATAAAGGAAAATGCAAATACAAGCGTTGCAACAATGATTATTAAATGGTATTTATTTTTCATTTAACAAATCCTTTATATGATTTAAAACGGATGACATTTCAATGTCCTTGATACAAAAATTATTGCCCTTACAAGGCAGTTCCTTGGTATGGTGAACACAAGGCGAGCAGTGTACTTTCAAATTCACTTCCTTATAAAGTTTGCTTTCGCGCAGCCATGTAGGCGCCAGACTTTGCGACTGTGTTGGCCCCCAAATCGCTACCATAGGAATGCCTAATCGGGCTGCAATGTGCAAGGGTGCTGAATCAATTGTAACCACTGCAACGGTCGTATTGGCAAGCGCATCGATATAGGCTTCAAATCCTAACTGACAAGCCCAATTCCGTATCCGTAAATTATCTTGAATGCCAGTATTGTCTATCGCCAATTGGTTGCTTGAACTATCGCTTGGCGCCCCGGCTAAGGCAATTTCAAAAGGGGTATTCAGATACAGTAATTGTATCAATTCTGTTAACTGACGCGATTCTAATTTTCGTTGGATACTTAAGTCGCTGCATGTATTGTTAATTACAATCACTTGCCCTTTCTTATGCTTGTTTTTCTGAGGCAAATAATAACGCTCTGTAATAAGCGCACCTGCATCAACAGCCATTAAATTATAATTTTCTTCGGTCGGTATAAATTGATTGAAATAGGTGTTGTGGGTATTGAGATAATTTCTAAAATTTACTTTTTCGAATTCAAAACCAAATCTATTTTTACTAAACGTATACAATGAAAAAATAGTTGTTAAACGCGAATACACCTCAAAATCTAAGGACCATTTATTTTTTAATTTTAAACATTTTAAAATGATGCCGAAGGCGGATTGCAGCATGCTTAAAAAACTGCTGTCATCGATGATCCAAATGCGATCGAACAACTGCAACATGGGCGCAGTATCCTTTAATGCCCTTCCACCAATTAAAATAAATTCAGTAGTAGGATATTTTTTTTTCAAGGCCAAGAGTGCATCACCCGCTAAAATCAAACTACCAAGACCCAACATCTTAATGACAATAATATGTTTAGGCGCCTTGTCTAATCTGTGATTAATCCGCAATAATTTACCCAAAACACGCACAGGCAGCAAGTGTATGGCAACCAGTGAACCTCCTATTAGGTTATCAATGCGTTGTTTTATTTTGAGTTGCATGCTACTGCAATAATAATTCGAAAAATGGCATTAAACCAACTCCTTTATCCCCAACCAACATTTCCTCGCATCTTAAATTAAACAATATTTGTCCTATTTTTGTGTTTAATAAACAACATGAAAAAGTTTGCATTTTTAGTATTGGTATTTATTTCGGCATTTAAAACAAATGCACAGGATGGCTTTAATTTATATGCCTTAGGCAATAAAGAAATGAATGAAGGCAACTACAGAAAGGCGGAAGAATATTACATTGCAGCTTATGCAAAAGAACCCCAAAACTGGAACATACTTACGCAATTGGGCTATTGCTACCACCGCCAATTAAAATTCAGAGCGGCCGACTCTGTTCTAAACATTGCATGTCTGCAAGATTCAACGAATAGTAAACCATTTTGGTACAAAGGCATGAACCACGTCAAGTTAAAACAAGACAGCATGGTGGTGGTATGCTACAAAAAATTTCTTGACATCGAAAAAAAACACAATGGCAATCTTACCCTTGGTTATAAAAATGTAGGATGGGCTTACGAGCGCTTAATAAAATCGGAAGGCTTACACAGTTGGCAAATAGATGATATGATTTATCATTTCGAACAACTCGAGCGCATCGACCCTATGATGCCAGACATTCCAAACATTCAAAATTTTATTGAAATCGTAAAAGCCAAACGCCCTGCCAACCAAACAGGCAAATGGAAACTTACGCTGTAATTATTTATTTCTTTTGAGTATGGTGATATTGGTATCGTTCACCATGGCATGCCATCGATTAGTCGCCAAAGAATCGTTTAACAACTTCAAAAATTCTTGTTCCGAAATAGGATAACAAGTGGGCTCGCTTTTCGAACCAACAATGTACGCTGCATTTTTAACAAAAGGAATTTGATAACAATTGTCGCGATAGGCCAAATGCGGTAACATGGGCGATTGCGCGCATACAATTGCACTGTCTGGAATTAATTTAAAAGCTGCGTGTACCTTCTTTAAATCATAACCGCGGTTGTAATGGTGCGAATGGTAAATTTTCATGCGGTTATAATCGTGGTAGTAAATATTGTGATCGGTTAATTTGTAGGTGGCAAACAATGAACCAGCGCAAATAATAATTGGTAAAATCATTTTCAATTTTGATGCATTCAATTGACCAATAAAAGTAAACGCACCAATGGTGATAATGCTTGCAAATTCTACAGAGTAATGACAATCAATACTCCATTTAGTAGGATCATCGTTGAACATTTTAATACAAATGGGCGATATCAGCATAATCAAAAAAGCAGGCCTAAAAAACAAAAGCGACAAACCTGACAGCAAGGCCATTCCATAAAATTCGGTCTTTACCCAATCCAAGCGCGCTTCGCCAGAATGGTTAACAAAGAGATTGCCGATGGCAATAAGAGGATGTTGAATTATATTGGCGAATGCTGAATTGATATCATGGCCAATCACCGCATATTTAAAATGGTCGTATTGACCTGACAAGGCTAAGCCTGGCATTATTACTTTGATGGTTAACAGAAAATAGGCAAGCGATACAAAGGCGAATACTGTTAAAAATTGAAGACTTCTATTATCTTTTTTATGCTCGAACATTAAACCCAAACATATAAAGAAGCACCACAATGAAATGGTTTCCTTCGCTATAATGAGAAAGAAAAGCAAGAGGCCAAATTTTAAAAAATTTCTTTTCTCGATAAAATAAAACAACCAAGGAGCCAACATAGCCGCTACGACATTGCTGTGATAATCGAATGAAAGTGCTGCCCAAATGCCAAAAAATAAATAAAAATTCAACATCCCTATTAAACTTAAAAAAGGTTTATTGAATTTAAATTGCAAGTAGGCATACACACCAATTGCACCAATGATTACCGAAGTAATTTGAACAATTAGTAAAGTATATTGACCAAATAACCGACTCAACGGAGAGAAGACAATGAGGTACAAATCGAAATGATCGGACAATAAATTCTCAGGTGTGTATTTAAAAACAGTGGCATCGTTCCATTGCAAATGAGAATAGTCGTAAAGGGCATTGGTAAAAACACCTAGGTCGAGTGCAAACGTGCGAAAACAATAGTGGTTGTAAAACACTTGAAGAGAATAAAAGACAATAAACAACAATGAAACTAGGAATGCCCATTGATACTTGATAAAAATCGCTTTGTTGTTCGACATAAAATTCTGACAAATATACTTTTCAAAACGGATTACTACTAAATTTGCAATTAACAATTGGACTTTAAATTTTCAAAAGGTGTAAAACTGATGCTCATTGCAGGCTTTTCATTTGCGTGGATGAATGCCTGTGTAAAATTTATGCCCCACATACCCATCTTCGAAATAATTTTGTTCAGAGCTGGGGTTACTTTTATCATAAGTTATTTAATTTTGAAAAAGAAAAAGGTTTACCCTTGGGGCGTGAACCACAAGTTTTTGATTGCCCGTGGTATTTTTGGTGCATTCGGCCTTATTTGTTACCTGTACACCATGCAAAAAATGCCTCTGGCCAGTGCCATTATCATTCATTATTTGAGTCCAATATTTACAACTTTAATTGCTCTAATGTTTTTAGGTGAGCGGGTGCGCTTAATACAATGGCTGTCATTCATTGTATCCTTTGTTGGTGTCATTATGGTGAAAGGCTTTTCTAATGTTGATACTTTTGATTTTATGATGGGCATTGCTGGGGCAGTATTTACAGGCTTGGCATACAACGCCATTCGCAATATGAGTGGAAAAGAGGATGCGGATGTCATTATCTTTTTTCAACCTTTGGTGGCGCTCCCATTGGTATTACTTTATGCCATTGTGTTCCCTTCTCAATTTGTTGTACCAAAGGGCATGGATTGGTTTTACTTAATTGCCACCGGTGTATTTACACAAATTGGCCAGTATTTTATTACACGTGCCTACCAAGCAGATACGGCAGCAAGAATCAGCAGCATTAGTTATGTTGGTATAATATGGGCCGTATTAATGGGTAAATTCTTGTTCAATGACACCTATACAATTGCCGTATTGTTTGGCATGTTGGTTGTATTGTCGGGCATTGTTTTAAATTTAAATGCCTTAAAGTTCACTAAACAATTGCATACCTTAAAAGAATACTTATTGGGTAGCAATTCTTAAAAAGCACATTTTTTATCAAACCCAATAAAAAACGAAGCTTTTGATTTCTTAAATTAAACGTTCATTTGCCTTGCGCCCCTATTTAATGGCATAAAATTTGATATTGTATTGATATACAGCAAAATTGACTTTTAAACTAACTAATTAAAAGTCACATACACATGCCACTCTCTTCTAATAAAATAACGTCCTTACAATTCGTTGAAGGCAATTGTCTCGTCATTGAGTACCATGAAAAAGTGCACATTGAATTATCGGACATGGAAGCCATTTTAAACGATATTTTAACATTTACAGAACGTAAGCCTTGTAAAAGATTGGTAATTATTAGTAAAAACTCAACGATAACGCGTGAGGCCCGTGCGTTTTTGCAAGAAGAAAACCACCGCGAGCGCAAGTACATTATTGCTGAAGCTGTGTTAGTGAACTCTTTAGCACAAAAAATGGCTACTAATTTTTACTTAAGTTTTATTAAAGACGATTTCCCTTCCAAGTTTTTTACAGACATTAATAAAGCTAAGGAATGGCTTAAAACTTATTAAAAATAGTTTTATTAGAATTTTAGTACTTTGGTTATTAAGCGTATAGTGCAAACATGAACAAAGACTTAAAATAAAAACCGATGTTTAAATATTTATTATTTAAATTTGTTTTAGCAAATTAAAAAAACTAATTTGAAATTGCTGTAAAACGCAATGTATCAGTCAACAAAACACTATGAAACAAGAAAGTAATATTATCAAGTCAATTGTAATGCGGGACGACACGACCGTAGAAGTTGAATTCCTTGATATTAAAACCATTGATGTAAATTTATTATCCGAGGCTTATCAAATTTTGGATGATTTTACAGAAGGTAAACGGCTTAAAAAACTATTGGTTACTGCGCCTAGTAACAGCATTAGCAAAGTAGCCCGCCATTTTGGTGAATCTGAAGCCCAAAAACGCAGAAACGCCATTATTGCCGAAGCCATTGTGGTGCATTCGTTACCACAAAAAATGGCCATCAACTTTTATCTCAACTTTATCAAAGGCGAATACCCTGTGCGCTATTTTACCGATAGGGACAAGGCTGGCGAATGGCTATCTTCTATGGGTTAAGGCCTATTTTAGTTAAAATTCTAGCTGCATCCCAAGAACGTGCAGAAAAATTTTTAATCCCTTATTTACAGCACTATAAACGTGTAGACTCCTAAATTCAATTCATGCACTTTTTTATATCCTTTTTATTGCTTCACTTTGTAACCAAATGAAACTAATGTATCTATACTATCAGTTCTTACTTACAATTAAACGCGATTACCACGACCAATTGTACCGAGAAGCCAATGCCTATATCAATAGACCTTGGAAATCTGAAAGGATAGCGACTGAAAAAATTTAAAACGTAGAGAAGCCCCGAAAGGGGCTTTTTTATTGGCCTCATCACCACTCCCCCTTCTCCATGGCAGAAGGGGGAGTGGTGATGATTAGGATTGAATATAACAGTCATTCGCTTCGCTCGTTTGAAGACAGAATTAAAACCAAGAATAAGTATTTTCTAATCCTAACACTTATCTAGTAATTCGAATCGATTGATTTTTAGAAATGCTTTCACCCACGTGAACAAAATTTAATTTATCTATTTGAACATTCGGATCGTTTTTATGGCAGCCTTTTATCTGGCGTTTCGACTTTTCAATTTGAAAATCAAACAATGTATCGCTACCCATTTGCCAATCGAATATCAAAATACAATTATCAAAATAGCTTTCATAATCGCCATACTTTTTTGTCACTTTATAGGTGGGCACTCTATCTGTAATTATTTCGTTATTAGTTCGCGCTTCATTCGCCCAAAGTATATCGCGCATCATAAACGAATCTCTTTGCGCTGGGCTGACTTTATCAATCCTACAAACACTTATACCATTGATTTCATTTAAAGAAAAGCCTACAAATTCAATAGGTATCTGAACCTCCTCCCCGATTATTAAAGCCTCGTCACATGGCTTTATACAAGCAGAAAAAAATATTAGTATACTGCTCAAAAAATATTTCACAATTGTATTCAACTTCATTATCAAAGATAAAACCTATTCGTTGCTTTTCAAAATTATTCGTAGCAATTTATGCAACGAATAATTGATTAATCGTTGCATAAAACGATAAAAAAAACACCATTAAAACCTATATACTTGTTTGAAAAGCAAAATAAATTTCATTCAATGCAATCAAAATCGTTCCAACCAATGTAATCAAAATATTATATAACTGAAGGTTTAAAATAATAAAGCTTGCGATATAATAAGATTGTAAATTAATTTTTTTTTCACCCTTATAATTTTGATTATCTTCTCAATACATCTATTAGCTTTTCAAAATTACTTTTACTCCCCTCTTTTGCTTGTTTTTGACTTTTTATTTTTTTTACTTCGCTTTAAACTAACACTATCTTGACGACTATAAAACACATAATCGTTGGGCTCTTGCTTTGCCTTTTTTCGAGTCATTCGCTATATACGCAATCCTTAGCCGATACACTTGAAACGAAAGTAAATTCAGCCATAAGAGAAGGAAGAGTGGTGGACCAATTAAGCAACCAGTCCACTCAATTCCCAAAAGGCGAATTTTTGCTGGCACCCCAAAATAAAAATTTAAACTATGGTATCATCATATATAACATTGACATCCTCCCCTCCTATGCCGTATTTAGCGCAGCCATTGCTTTTCGCGACCCAAGAACCAACCAACTAATTGCATTCAAAGCAGATCAAATAAAGTTTAGCAACACCTACGGCTTAACAGGTCCTGTTAAGCTCTATTTACTATCTGATGTTCATCTAGAATTTGGCGCTGGTGCCGACCTTGCCTTTTTTGCTGGGGCACAAAATACTTATGCCACATTCGATTGCCAAGGGCTTAAGGAATTTGCAATTGCTGGCGAAGTACTTTTCAACAGTACTTTTTTACTTCCAGTGGATGCCAAAGGGGAAATTGAAACAGATAAAAAACTTAGTGCTCAATTCGCACTTATTGCACAATCGTGGTCGGAAATTCTCGTGCAAATTACCTTGCAACCTTTTCAAATAAAAGGTTTAAAAAACTTTGTTTTTACCATCACAGAAGCCACCCTCGATTTAAGTGAAGCGCATAATGCAAGTGACATGGTATTGCCGACTGTCTATCATGAAGAAAACACAACTATAAATTTATGGGAGGGGTTCTATTTGAAAAAAGGCAGTGTACAACTTCCGCCTCATTTTAGTTCAAAATCAGAACAAAAAACAAGCATAGGAGTCGAAAACCTAATCATCGATGAATGGGGCATTAGTGGCCAATTGTTCGGTAAAAATATTCTGAATTTTGAGAATGGCCAGTTAGGGGAATGGCCATTCTCAATCACACAAGTTGAGGTCAATATTCTACGCAATGAAATTACCAAAGGACAGATGGCCGGTGATATTGGGCTACCTATTTTAGCTGACACCTCGCGACTAAGTTATAAAGGCTATATTGGGATTAATGACAACTATGGTTTTCAAATAAGTGTTCGCAATAATTTAAGTATTCCTGCATTAAAAATTGCGACATTGCAGCTTACTTCAAACTCATTTATCAATTGCTCAATAGAGAATGGCGAGGTCAAATTAAATTGTAATTTCAATGGCACTTTAAATATTGCGCACCAAGCCAATGCCACACAATCTGCGCCTAATTTCCATTTCCCCGATATCGTTTTCCAAGGACTGAAGGTTGCTAGTACCGAACCACATTTCGACATTGCTTATTTAGGTTTGCAAAACAAAGCTTCCTCTGCCCAACAGATTGGCAATTACCCATTGCAAATTGAGCGGATTGGCTTGGTTAATAACGGTAGTGAAAAAGTCTTGCAAATTAAATGTGCAATGAATATAATGGACAAAATCAGTGTTAAAACTGGTGTAAATATCAGTGCTGTGTATAAAAGTAATAAATTATTATTAAATGGTTTAATGCTTGATGCCATCGAAATAAACAGCAGTATCAGTTGTTTTTCATTGAATGGCAAACTTCAGTTTATACGCCACGATCCAACCTATGGCAATGGCTTAAATGGCAGCATTCAATTCAAGATGAAACAACCTGCTTTACAAGCGGGCGCTACTATTTTATTTGGAACAACAAATCAGCACCGTTATTGGTATGTTGATGCCAATGCAATATGGGACCAACCCGGATTGCCTTTTCTCCCTGGCATGGAAATCAATGGCTTTTTGGGTGGCGCTTGGCAGGGCATGCGTGAACGAAATTCAACCGACCCCATACCACAGAATGATTTAGGCTTAACAGCCTCTGGCAAATCCTATCTACCGGATACAAAGGCAGGACTAGGTTTAAGAGCTGGATTATATATGAGGAGTACTGGCGGCACAAATGAGAGCAAACCATTTATTGCCAAAACAGCCATTGAAATACAATTCAATCGCAACTTAGGCATTAATCAAATTGACATCTTTGGAAATGCCGAATTCATGACAAAAAAAACGACCCTTAATGCTTCTGACTTAAAACAAAACACCAACACCTTGCCTTCGCAATCTAATTGGAAAAATTACTTGAATAATTTTCAACCTATGGGCAATATCAGTAGTCCATTTTTACTCAATTTCGATTTTGCACAACAGATTTATCAAGCCCATTTTGCTGTTTACATTCAAGGTCTGGCAAATGATAAAATAGTTGGGGGCGGACCAAAAGGTTTTGCCGGCGAAGTAGCCGCTTATTTCAGTCGATCAAAATGGTACTTGCACATAGGCACACCCCAACAAGCACTTGGCGTAAAAATGAAATTAAATACATTAGGCTATGCCCAAGTGAATGCTTACTTCATGGCGGGTAAAGACTTACCACCAGCTTTGCCTTTACCTAAGGAAATTACTTCCATCATTGGCGCTAAAAATGCAGATGCCATGCGACAACTTGAAGCATTAAACACTGGAAATGCATTTGCATTTGGTGCTCGTATGGCATTAGAAATTGGCAGCGAAGGAGGCGAAAAAAATGTTAGTATTTACGCCCATTTAAAAGCGTTAATTGGTTTAGATATCAATGTTCGTGCAACTAACAACAGTGCAAATTGTGTTGTTAACAATGAAACGCCAGGCATTAATGGATGGTTTGCCAATGGTCAACTTTTCGCTTATTTACAAGGAAGGGTTGGTGCAGCTGTACAAACAAAATCGATACAATCGCGCTTCGACTTAATTACACTTACAACCGCCTCACAATTGTATTGCGAAGGCCCCAAACCTTTTTACAGCAGTGGTTCAACCAACGTCAAAGTCAATATTGCAGGTATCATCAACAAACAATTAAAATTAAATTTTGAAATTGGTGAACCTTGCGAAATGCGTCAAAGTAAAATGACAGATACTTCTATCATTTTGACTACCTATCCAGAAAATAATGTGCAACAATTCAATGTTGCTAACAACCTTCAATCAACATGCTCGGTTCCAATTAATACACCAATGCAAGATGCCGATGGCCGCACCTTTATGTTCCAATTAAAGCAGTATGAAATAAGTAATAATAAACAAATAATAGCGGGTAAACTATCGTTTAACAAAGACAATACAGCCATCACTTTCACGCCAGAAGCCATGCTGCCTGCCAACCAAGCCATGCAATTGAAAATAGTGATTGAAGCACAAAGCGTAGTTTCTAAATACGAGCTAAGAAACAATAACAATATAAAAACCATCCCTAATAAGACCGAGCAAGATCAATTCGATAAATGCATTGCTATCATGAAAAACAATGGCCTTAAAGAAATGGCATTCGGGAATGGAAGAAAACTCTTACGCATTGATCAAATGAATACTTATCAGCTCAATGGATCTTCAGTTACTGAAACAAAAAACATCAATTTTACAACCGGCAATGCGCCACAAAACATTCCAGAAGTCAACATTGCATACTGCTATCCGCAGAAACACCAAATTAATTACCATTCCAGTCTTAGTAACCAAGGCTTTATACAACTGTTCAAAAATCAACAAAATTTAAGCTTACAAGCCAATGAAAAATTAATGGTTGTTTTTGCCGACCCTTCAAATAAAATTATTGCTGAAGTGACGGCCACTTATTCTAAAAATCGCATTAGCTATCTACTACCGAATTCGGTTTTTAAAACCAACACCACTTATCAATTTCTTTTAAAAATAAAAGCAATCAACGCACCCTCTGAGATTGGCAATTCACTTTCCAATACAAACAATAGTTTTTCAATTTCAAACAGCAATAAATACAGTACCAATATGGTTGACAAACGCTTATGCAACTATAGTTTCGGATGTAGTAATTACACTTCATTTAACGACAAAATAAAAAACACAACACCCTTTGAAACACAATTAGACAACCAACTATTGCGTACAAATTTTAAAAACAAAATACCCGAATATTTTGATGCGGTTGAAATGGCAACCCAACAAAACGCAATGGTCCAACCCAAATTATTGCTAAAACAAAATTCATGGCTTACGACTGAAACCAAAAAACTATACAATATTTTTGAAACCAAAGATCCTTTCTTACAAGCCTTCCTTTATTTGGAAAGAGATACTTCTTTACTCGGCTTAATTCCATTAAAAGCAATTAAAATTAACGAGAATAACATTTCTCAAATGACCATTATTGGCAATGGTATTAATGGATACCAAAGGGCGAAATATCTCCAGGAACAAATACAAATAGAAGATTATAGCTATCAAATAATGTTGAATGACTTAGAGGCAATTCAGACATCATTGATTCAGTATGTCAACAGTCCAAATGTCAATCCAACGCTCTTATCAAACTATCTTAATCAGTTTAGCTACGCCCCTGCTTTAAAACAATTGACAAATGGCGCGCAGATGGATAAAGCGCCTTTGTTGGCAAGTACATCAACAATGGCATTGGCTAGCACAAACCAAGGTCTATCGAACAACACCACCAAGACTTTAAGTAACAGTCAACAAAAAAACCAATGGTTGTTGAAAATTGCACAAATGCAATTAGCCATATTCAAGGCACAAATGCAAGCCTTTCAAATCAATTATTATTTACCGGGCAATCAAGTTCCTAAAACCTCATTTTTAATCAATCAAAGTCCAACAAAATGAAAAAAGCAATACTACTTTTTAAAACACTTTTTTTATTGTTGGGCACACAGCATCTTACTGCTGCGCCTCCGCGTTTGGTTATTAAAACACAGGTAAGTGGTGGCGTTGTTGCTTTGCGATGGACCCCAAGCAATTACGCTTTATGGCGCGCCTGGCAAACACAAGGTTACCAACTTGAAAGGCATACCATCCAATCAAATAGCTCAGCAGAAAATGATTTGGGATTTAGCACCAAAAGGATCAAACCATTCGAAGATGCTCAATTAAAAAGTCTTATAAACACGCATCCAACTGCACAACTTATTTCAAGCTGCCTTAGCGATAATGACAAGCCCCAATCTACATCAGAACTCATACAACAAATTGACAGGAATGAGCAATGTTATATTTATTCGATGCTTGCACTCCAAAAGAATTTTGAATTAGCCATTGCCTATGGCTTTGGTAGTATCGACAGCAATGCGGCTCCAAACACCACTTACTTGTACAAACTCTACCCGATTGGTGGCACTAACATGGACACACAATACTGTCTCGTGAATACAGGTATACCAAGCCCCCAACCAATCATTAATAATTTTAAAACATCTGTTAAGCATAACCGCATTCAAATGGAATGGCCATCTCAAATGTATCAAAGTTCCTATTTCGCTTATCAAATTGAACGGTCGATAGATTCTGGTCAAACTTTTCAATCACTTTCCGATTTACCAATACTGCCAAGCATTTCTGACAGTAACTTATTAATACCAACCTATTACACAGACACCATTGCACATTATCAACAACGGCTCCTTTATAGAATACGAGGCATCAATTATTTTGGTCAACTTAGTTTACCATCTGCAACAGATACCCTCCTTGCATTTTACGAAACTTCTGCCTTTCCTTCTTTTGTAAACATTGTTTTTCCTGTACCCAATATTCTTCATGTTGCATGGGACTTCAACCCTACAGAAGATGTGAATATCAAAGGCTTTAAAATCTCTATTTGCGATTCAAGTGAAGGTATTTACACACCGATAGATTCTATTTCAATTCTAGCCGCAGATAGGTCGGTTCATTTTAATATGAGAAAAACTAATTTCTACTTACGTATAAATGCCATTACTTTAAACAATCAACTGAATCCTTCTTTTCAAACCATGGCGCAACAGGTCGACAGTTTTCCACCTGATGTACCTCAATTGCGTGATTTCGTTATTGATAGTATGGGGCACTTGGAAATAAGCTGGCACAAGCCGAAAGCACCCGACCTTATGGCTTACAAGGTCTATTTTAGCAATACAAGAACTTCTGAATTTGCAGTGGCAACACCACATTATTTGAACGATACAATTTTCAGGGATACGGTTGACCTTAGCATGTTAAGAGATTCCATTTATTATGTAGTTACAAGTATAGATCAACGGTATAATGCGTCAGCGACAAGTGAGATCCTTGCCATTGCCCTTCCGAGCGCCATTCCACCAGCACCACCACTAATCTACGCTATTGAAAATGTAGACATTACACTTAAAATAAAGTGGTATCCTAGCAGCAGTTCTGGTATCACACATTACCGTTTGAATATTATGGACCATTCCAACAACATTGAAACAGAAAAAATCCTTTTATTACAAGACACAAGCTATACTGATAGCACACTCCTTGAAGGCCATATTTACAGTTTTACACTTTATGCTAAAAAGCAGAATGGCCTTTGGTCGTCAACCTCCCAACCAATTAGTATTAAACGTCCTTTCAATCCATGGATGCCTGCGATTGAATCGTTGGTTACTGTCATAGATTCAATGCGAAACCGAATCGATTTATTCTGGCAATACAGTTACGATCAAAATGTAAAACATTACCGCATCATTGCTTATGATGCCGATGGAAAAGCACATAGCATTGGCAATACCACCACAGGCAACACCTATTTCAGCTATCCTTTTTTAAAACCTAACACTATGAAAAAATATATAATTATCGCCTACTTTAAAGATGGAAGGAGAAGTCGATTATGAGGCAAAAAAGTCTTCTTCTGCTCATTGGCTTTTGCCTTGTTATTACACGAGCTGCCTACACACAAAACATAAAACTGTGGAGCATGGATGTTACTAACAAACGTGTCTTAATCGATACCATTCATCAAAACAAATTCAAAGCAACTGATACTGCTCGCTTTAAATTTGATTTTTTTTCTACATATAGCAAGGCCTACGACACAAAAAAAAAGCGTTACATTCTTGAATGTGATACTGCCCTTATCCTTTTCAACGCCAATGGGTCAGTCGATAAAACCATCCATAAAACATATGATTTAGAAGGCTTGGAATACAACCCACTCGATGGTTTTTTGTATGGTGTAGCTTTTAAAACAAATAGCTACTATTTTACTAGAATTGACTTGAACAATGGTAAACTTAGTTTACTAAAATCGTTATCTGATTATGGCTTAACGACCAGCACCATCGACTATGAAAATGGTTACTATTACATCGTTTCAGACAGTAAAGGCTTATTCAAAATAGATATTAGAAACGGCAATAAATTGGATTCAAACAAACTTTTTACTACCAATAATTGCAGTTGCAATGAATACGACAATGAGACGGAGCAAATTGCCACCATCTGTGTTATCAATTCAAAAAAAGTGATGCAACTTTATAATCCTTCAAATAGAAGTTTTAACACCATCGATACAATTGAGAAATATGGCACTGGCTACTTTGGTTACAATGCAGCTACATTCAATCAGGCCACAGGGGATTGGTATTTTAATTTAGGTAAAAACATTGGCGTAAAAAACAGCCGCACCAATGCTCGCATGGATACCATAACCACAGGTTTTAACAGAATTCGCAGTATAGAATATCCTGGTCAAGCCTGTTATTACCCACTAAGATTTCAAAGCACTATGCTTAACAGTCCGCGCTGCCATGATGGCAATGATGGGTCCATCGAAGCATTTACAATTGGTGGTCGCGCGCCCTATCAGTTTTCAATTAATAACAATACATGGTTCAACAGTAGTAAATTCAATCAACTTAGCAGTGGTGTTTATCAAATAAAGGTACGGGACAAAAATGAATTGTGTCAAAACGCCACAAACATAACCTTACAGAATTTAACAGCATTTCAACACAGCATAGTTTCAAAAGACAATGTTTGCAATGGCGAACAGAAAGGCTCCTTACGCATCCTGACCAATGGCAATACAGCACCTTATCGCTTCGCATTAAATGGCGGCATTTTTTCTTCTAATAATGAATTTAACAATTTGGGCAATGGCCAATATAAGGTCT
>CAJBKH010000234.1 GCA_903953615.1 uncultured Bacteroidota bacterium | reverse complement strand
GTGTTCATCATGCTTTCGAATGCTTTAACATGCATATACATTTGACCTTTGTCGTCGCAAGCACCTCGCGCATAGATGGCACCTTCAGGGTGCTCTTCTGTCTGTTTAATCACAGGCTCGAATGGCGGCGAATGCCATAATTCAACTGGATCGGCAGGTTGCACATCATAGTGGCCATAAACTAAAATCGTAGGCAATGCTGCATCTACAAATTTTTCGCCATAGACAATTGGGTGACCCGCGGTTGGGCAAATTTCTACATTATCGGCACCAGCGGCTTTTAATTTTTCTGCTACAAAGGCAGCAGTGCGTTTTACATCTTCTGCATACTTACTGTCGGCACTGACAGAAGGAATGCGCAATATTTCCAATAACTCATTAAGGAAACGGTCTTTGTTTTGCTCTAAATATTCTGAATGGTTCATGTGATAATATAAAGGTTCAAACCTACAATTTTTTTTGATGTTTGACCAACTTTAATTTTAAATGGTTCGATGATTTGCTGCAGAAAACTGATATTCATACAAATATTAAAAAATATACTTGCGACCCATTAAATTTGAAGCATGAAAAAATTCATTTTATGGTTTTCGATTATGTTCGTTGTTTCATTTATGCTCTATTATGCCATTTGTAGTTTTACCTATAGCGAAGGAAGCAGAAGTGGCATACTCTTGAAATTTTCTAAAAAAGGATATGTTTTTAAAACCTATGAAGGCGATATGAATGCAGGTGTTTTAAATGTAAATGTATTGGGCTTAACTGCCAACATGTGGCATTTTAGTGTAACCAGCGATTGCAAGGCAGCGATAGATGAACTTCAAAAACTAGAAGGCCATCAGGTTAAATTATACTATAAACAAAAAATCAAAGCCATGCCTTGGCAAGGCGAAACCAACAATTTGGTTTACAAAGTTGAAGAACTCAGATAATTTTCTATTCATTGAATCAGCCTAAAAAATTAATTGTTGTTGCAGGCCCTACAGCAGTGGGCAAAACAGCCCATGCCATTGAATTGGCCTTACTGCATGGCAGTCCTGTAATATCTGCCGACTCGCGACAAGTATACAAAGAATTGGGCATAGGTGTTGCAAAACCCGATGCCGAACAATTGGCTGCCGTTCAACATTATTTCATCGACCATGTAAGCATTCACGAGAATTATAATGCAGGCAGATATGCGAAAGAAGCACGTGAGTTGATCAATGAATTGTTCTTGAAGCATGACACACTCGTCTTATGCGGAGGCACAGGCTTATACATCAATGCCTTATTAAAAGGACTCGATCCATTGCCCGACCGAAACGATGCATTACGTGCCGAATTGCAAACCCTCTATGAGCGCGAAGGCTTGGTGGGATTGCAGTTTCGTCTTAAACATTTGAATGCTGCGAAATACGAAAGCATGGACATCAATAATCCACAGCGCTTAATGCGGGCCATCGAAATAGAACAGTCGCCACAACCAACAGCAATAAATTTGCCTGCTTTTACTCAAGCTTTCGAAACAGAATACGTTCATTTAGAAATGCCACGCGAAGCTCTTTATGAGCGTATTAATACCCGTGTTGATGCAATGGTAACTGGTGGATTAGAAGCAGAGGCCAAAGCCCTCGAAAACTTACAACATTTAAATGCCTTACAAACGGTTGGCTATTCAGAGTGGTGGCCTTATTTTAGAGGTGAAGTAAAAAGAGATGAGGTGATTGAAAAGATTAAGCAGCATACCCGCAATTATGCCAAGCGTCAGTTGACTTGGTTTAGGCATCAATAATTATAGTCAACTTGGTTGACTATTGAAACGTCTTTATTTACCCTACACATACTGATGCCCCATTGCTATCTATCCTCCTTTAGCTTCGCTTCTACTTCGTGGTTTGTTTGGGCAAAAAGGAGGCAAACTTAGCCGAAGGCGCTTTCATAAGCAAAGCGAGTAAAAGCCCACCACGCATAGAAAATTTCAACTGGTCTTGCCGCGCATTCAATGCTACTATGGCTGACAAATTTTTTTTTCACACCTTTCGTGGACTCCACCCGCAGGTCCGTATATCCAAAATGGATTTCGATTATTTATTAAATTTGATTCTTCGAATTATAGT
>CAJBKH010000233.1 GCA_903953615.1 uncultured Bacteroidota bacterium | reverse complement strand
TTATTGACCTTAACATTTGCTGGCGACTTATTTGGCCAGTGTCCTTCTAACCTTGGATTTGATAATGGTGTGTTCAGTCCTTGGAGTACTTCTACAGATAGTAATTTTATAACCCCTGGCAGCAGAAGATATTACAAACCAGGTTTGAGTCCAATAATTGCAAGTTACGGCAGCACTGATAGATGGTTAGGAACTATCAGCAAACCAGATCCTGCTTGTGGTAATTATTTAACAAGAGTAGGTAACAAAGGTATCAATGCTACAGCCGATACTGTTTACCGCAAATATATCATCGATAGCTTATCAGACAAATTAACAATATATAGCCGCGGTGTTTCAGAAATTGCGCACAATTATTGGAATTTAGCAACCATCGAAGCGCCTGGTTTTGGCTACGAAGTATATGTAAACGGCCAAAAACTAGATTGCTTAAAAGGTGCTTTCTTTTGCGGCAATGCCGATGCACCATCTGTTTGGAATGTTGGCAGTTTTAAAGACACCTCTAGTGTTCGTAAATCAGTTGGATGGGCCAAAGAAGTTCTGAATTTTGCTTGTTTCGTTGGCGATACCATCGAAGTGCGTTTGTTTACACGCGATTGTATTAAACTCGGTCACTATGCCTATGCCTATTTCGATGTGGTGTGTGGCGACACAACCAAACCTACCATTAGTAAAATTATGGTGAACGATGTAATTGATGCGGATAGATTAAACCTTTATTGCACCAATTCAACCACTTTATACTTAAAGCCAAATACCATTATTTGTCCTGTTGTAAGATCGAATGTCAATTGGACACCAACATCATTGATTATTGGTGCATCCAATCTTGACAGCGCTAAAATCGATATGCCTGACTCAGGTTGGGTGTATGCGGAGGCCGATTTTTCAAACTTCTGTACATCAGTGCATATCAGAGATTCCATCTTTATTAAAAAATTAAATGCCGACCCACACGACAACCTACCAAAAATGCCGCGCAATTATTGCGATTGCTACAGCGATACCCTTGATTTTGGAACTACAACTGTAACAACTGTTAGGGATCAAAATGGTAACACCATGTCACTAAGCAATGGCTTACTTATTCTAAAACCTTGTGATAATTTTTATGAAGAATGCTATTGGAAATCGCCTTCAGTTCGAACAACACTCAATAAAAGTCAAATCGGCACTTCGGGCTGGGTTATCGGCAATAGTGATGGAGCGATTGGTCAAGATTCCATTCTGGCTGGCGGCATAGTCCGCTACAATGTAGATTATAAATCGACTAAAAAATTCTTCGCAGGCATTAATAATAACAATGTAAGTAATAACAATGATATGACCCACTCCATTTATTACAATGGTGGCATTATCACGGCATACTATAATGGCTCAGTGCAGGCTTCTTTAGGCACTTATACGGGTAGTGATGTCATAGAATTTAGAACATTCAGTAACAGAAGGATCGAAATTTGGATTAACGGGGTAAGAAGACATACTTATTCCAACTCTCAGAGACCTACATTCCCTGTATTTCCAGATTTTGCAGCCCAGTGTAATGACACAGCTATCGTTAATAAAACTTCCATCTTCGGACCAACCAAAAACATCAAGGATTTCACGAGATTGATGGTACCAACCACCTTCAAATACTCTATCACCTACGTTGATAGATGCGGTGCAACTACAAGAGATACCATTAAAATTATCCCTGGCTTCACTTCAACCTTAAACATTCCAAACAATAATGTCTGTGGGCTGACACCTGTTAATATTAACGTTTCTTCACCTTCAATCATGGATGATTTGTATTCTACGACCGATGGAGATGGTGCGATTAACACAAGTTTACCAACCGCTACTTATGAACCTGTTGCATCGGATTATGGTGTACCTGTAAAAGTCATTATCACCTCTGTTTCGGGCCGTTGTAACAATCCAGATACTGCCATGCTAACCTTCAATGAATTGCCAGTTAGTAATGCCGGTCTTGATGTATCATCGCCACCAGCTACTTTCGTTGTAGGGGCACTCCCTTCGGGAGCCTGCACAAGTTGTGCTTCCATCGCACATGCATGGTTGCCAAGCGTATCATTAAACGATTCAACTTTGGCCAATCCAACTTCAACAAAGGCCATGCTATCTAGTGGCTACTTAGCTTTAAAAGTATCTGACCCAACAACAGGATGTTTCAGTATTGATACCATGAATATCCTAATGCCTTTGCCTTTAAATGATTTGTCATTGGAAAGCAATTGTACAAAAGATGGTGTCATTGATTTTAAATGGAGCTTAACACCGACCGAAGACCATTTCACATTCGGTATAGAGTATTCCAACAACGATGGCGAAACATGGAACTCATTGGGCAATATCAAATCTGATTTCAATAATTTGGGAGTGGGACGACAAGAATTCGAATTGTCAATTGATAAGTTAAAAGCTGAAAATATTAAATACCGCTTCTACTCTACCAATATTGATAACACAAAACGCACCACTGTACCTATTGATTTGGATTGTGTAGACAAGACCGTTTACAAAGTATTCCCGAATCCATTCACAGGTAATATCAACGTTAATATCAATTCGCCAACAAGCACGAATAAACAAATCGCAATACAAATATTCAACGAATATGGTCAAACGGTTTATACCATGAATAAACCTGGCGGCACCGACTTTACAAATGCGCTATTCCTATTAGATGGCACCGAAAATTTAGGTCAGGGCATTTTCTTCCTGCAAGTAATGAGCAACGATATAATTGTATATAAAACGAAAATAACGAAGATGAATTAAAGCGTAACCTGAACCAGAGATATTTTCCATACTGATGCTTCGGTTGAGGATAAAGGAAAAGAGAAACAAAATTACCCTGAACCAGAGATTTTTTCTATTCTAGAAAAAATCACGGTTCAGGATAACCAATCCTAAATTTCTTTTTTGCAAAAGAAATTTAGGATTGGTAAAAACTAGAACTAAAAAGGGTAAGGGGTGGCATCATTAGGTCATTCCTTTCCTTTTTTTTTGTTTACCAGTGCTGCTGTTATTTTGGCACTTAATAAACACAAAGGAATGCCTCCGCCTGGATGCACACTGCCACCACAAAAATATAATCCTTGAACAGCCGATGTAAAATTCGCATGTCTGAAAAATGCAGCCATTCTATCATTACTGCTACTGCCGTATAAAGCCCCTCTGTAACTCGATGTCTTTATTTCTATTGTCCGAGGATCTAAAACCGATTCATAAACAATGAGTTCCGAAACATCGGTCTTCAACATTCGGTTCAACTTATTGAGAATATTGGCCCTTGCAGTTTCAATAAGTCCGTCCCAAGCCTGCCCCGTATTCGCCGGCACATTGATCATCAAAAACCAATTCTCATGCCCAACAGGCGCATCAGATGGATTCAATTTAGAAGTAATGTTGATGTATATGGTAGGATCGCTATCGATGGTATTGGATTTAAAAATGGCATCAAATTCTTTCTTATAATTTTCTGAGAATAAAATATTGTGCAATCCTAATTGTTTAAACTCTTTTTTAATACCCCAATAGAATACCAGCGCACTGCTCGATGAATTGACTTGCTTTACTTTTTCAGGCATTTCAATTTGAGGCAACAAATACTTGTAGGCAGGGAACACATCGATGTTGCAAACCACCTGATCGGCAGCAATGCTTTCACCCGCGATTAATACACCTTTTACTTTATTCTCTTGCGTTAAAATTTGTTCAACTTTACTGTTAAAATAAAACTGTACGCCATGTCTTTTAGCCAAATCTACCAAGCTATTGGTAATGCTTACCATACCCCCTTTTGGGAAAAATACACCCAAGCCAAATTCAAGGTGTGGTATAATATTTAAGGTGGCCGGCGCTTGGTAAGGATTGCTGCCATTATACGTTGCAAAGCGATTGAACAACTGTATGGTTTTTTCTTTTTTAAAGCGTTTGGCATTCACTTGGTGCATGGTGCTAAACAAATTAATTCGCCACAAATTAGCAATGCCTCTTATGCCTTTTCGGTTTAAATAGGTACTGAGTTGATGCAATGAATTTTCTAGAAAAACAGGTGCTGTAATTTTATATAAAAAAGCCGCCTTTTTGAAAAACGCCCTCACCGCATTTTTATCTTCGCCTAATTGCTGTTCTAACAATTCTGCAAACTGTTCGCGATTCGTCGGTGAATTAAATTGTGTACCATCTTCATAAAAATAATGACAACCAATGGCCAATTGCTCGTATTGAAAATGGGGCGCTACTGGTTCGTTAAAAAGACTGAATAACTCTTCTACAAATTCTGGCATGGTAAACAGCGAAGGGCCAGCATCGAAACGAAAGCTAGCTTCCTCAAAATCGCTTAGTTTACCGCCCGGATAGGCATTGGCTTCGTATACCGAAACAGCATGACCACTCGCACGCAATCTTATTGCAGCCGCTATGCCTGCTATACCCGCTCCAACAACTATCACTTTTGCCATAAATTTGAGTTCAAAACTATTGAAAAAAAAGGGTGCTAAACGATTTACTTTTCAAAATGCGACTTAATTCGCTGAAATATTTGGGAATAAAAATTTTATTTAGGATGCCAAACTTCAACAATAACAAGCCTTAAGCACCAATTCAATGACTTGTTACTAAATTGTGTTTTGTCAATCGGCCCAACAAGTTTACTTTTGCACTTTAATGAGTACAACACAAGCGGTTCTGCTTTTAAAAGATGGCACGCATTTCATAGGCACAGCAATAGGCAAAATTGGCACTACCACTGGCGAAATTTGTTTTAATACCGGAATGACCGGTTATCAAGAAGTTTTCACTGATCCCTCCTATTTCGGACAAATCTTAGTTCAAACCAATGTTCACATTGGCAACTACGGCACCAATTTAACTGAAGTTGAATCGGGCGGCATTAAAATTTCTGGTTTGGTATGTAGCACGTTTGCGCACCACCAATCAAGAAAAATGGCCACCTCTTCGATCGATGATTATTTTGTAAATAACCAAGTAGTTGGCATACAAAACATAGACACCCGTCAACTGGTTCGCCATGTTAGAAACAAGGGTGCCATGAACGGTATCATAAGCAGTGAGATCACCGATTTAGCACAATTAAAATCAATCTTAGATGCAGCGCCTGATATGGATGGCTTAGAGCTTTCTTCGCAAGTAACTACAAAAGATTTTTATACCACTGGTTCCGACTTAAGTGAATACAAAGTAGCGGTACTCGACTTTGGTGTTAAAAGAACCATGCTACAATGTTTGAACGATCGCAATGCTTTGTGTGGTGTATTTAACGCACATGCAACAGCGAAACAAATCATGGATTGGAAACCAGATGGCGTTTTAATTTCTAACGGACCTGGCGACCCTTCAGCCATGGATTATGCAGTTGAAACAGTAAAAGCATTAATGGACAACAATATGCCTTTGTTCGGTATCTGCTTAGGCAACCAATTATTGGGAAGAGCCAATGGCATGAACACTTTCAAAATGCACAATGGTCATAGAGGTTTGAACCACCCAGTTAAAAACATAGCGACCGGTCATTGTGAAATTACCACCCAAAACCATGGCTTCGCTTTAAAGAACGAACCGAATGATAAAATTGAAATTACCCATATCAATTTAAATGACGAAACCATTGAAGGTATCCGCGTTAAAGGCAAGAAAGCATTCAGTGTGCAATACCACCCTGAGTCTTCTCCAGGGCCGCACGACTCTAGATACTTATTCGATGAATTCTTTCAGTCAATGAAAGCATAACCTATTAACAAATAACTTAATAACTAATAACAAAAAGATGAGTTTAATTGCAGATTTAAAAGCTAGACAGATACTCGATTCAAGAGGAAACCCAACAGTTGAGGTAGATGTCATTACAGAAAATGGATTCTTAGGAAGAGCAGCAGTGCCAAGTGGCGCCAGTACTGGTATACACGAAGCCGCTGAATTAAGAGACAACGATAAAAGTATTTACATGGGCAAAGGTGTTTTGAAAGCCGTAGCCAATGTGAACGAAATTATATTACCTGAATTAATCGGTTGCGATGTGTTTGAACAAAACATGATCGACCGTTTGATGATTGATTTAGATGGCACTCCCAATAAATCGAATTTAGGTGCGAATGCCATACTTGCCGTTTCTTTGGCCATTGCCAAAGCAGCAGCGCAAGAAAGCGGTCAGAGTTTATACCGCTACTTAGGTGGTGTAAATGCGAATACATTGCCATTGCCAATGATGAATATTTTGAACGGTGGTGCTCATGCCGACAATGCCATCGACTTTCAAGAGTTTATGGTAATGCCTGTTAAAGCCGATACGTTCAGCGAATCGTTGCGCATGGGTGTGCAAATTTTCCATGAGTTAAAAGCAGTATTGAAAAGCAAAGGCTATAGCACCAACGTGGGTGATGAAGGTGGATTTTCGCCTAATATTCAATCGAACGAAGAAGCGATTGAAACTGTATTGATGGCCATTGAAAAAGCGGGCTTCAAACCAGGTGAAGATGTTTACATTGCAATGGATGCAGCAGTAAGTGAATTATGGGATGCTGAAAAAGGTTTGTATGTTTTCAAAAAATCTGATAAGCGCCAGTTGACTGGTGACGAGATGGTAGACTATTGGAAAACATGGACCAGCAAATACCCTATTATTTCAATTGAAGATGGTTGTGCTGAAGACGATTGGGATAGCTGGAAAAAATTAACCCAAGCCATTGGCGATAAAGTACAATTGGTAGGCGATGATTTATTCGTAACCAATGTGAACAGATTACAACGCGGTATCACCGAAGGCATAGGCAATAGTATTTTGGTGAAAGTGAATCAAATTGGTTCATTAACAGAAACCATCGATGCTATAAACCTTGCTACGAGAAATGGCTATACCAACATTATCAGTCACAGAAGTGGCGAGACCGAAGATAGCACCATTGCGGATATTGCTGTGGCCATGAACAGCGGTCAGATTAAAACTGGTTCTGCTTCACGTTCTGATAGAATGGCAAAGTATAATCAGTTATTGAGAATCGAAGAAGAGTTGGGTGCCAATGCACAATTCTCTGGCAAGACTTTCAAGTACATTAAATAAAGAAAATTCAAAATAATGGAAAGGTGCAATTGAAACATTGCACCTTTTTTTTGTTCCATTTTTTTCAACTTCTCTCCTACTCAAAAAATTTAAACACTTCATTTTCTGCCGTTTAATACAATTTTATAGAATTAAGTTTCAGAAAGTATTGAAAGTTTAAAAATATATTTTACGTTTGTACCATGAATCTGGAAGAAGCAAAAAACAAGTTTATTCAATCATGGGGAACCTTGGGTTCTCAGTGGGGAATTAACCGCACGATGTCCCAGATTCACGCCTTGTTGTTGGTATCTGCAGAGCCATTGTCTGCTGAAGATGTGATGGAACAATTGAACATTAGCAGAGGCAATGCCAACATGAATTTAAGGTCCTTGATGGACTGGGGTTTGGTAACCAAAGAAATCAGACCAGGCGATAGAAAAGAGTATTTCTTTGCTGGCAAGGACATGTGGGAAGTGGCCAGAAAGATTACCTACGAAAGAAGAAAAAGAGAAATAGAGCCTGTTTTACAAGTGGTGAATGATTTGAAAAAAGAAAACATCACTGGTAAAAATAAAGCAGAGATAGCCGCCTTTTCAGATACCATTGATGAGTTGAGTAAGTTTACCAATAAAGCCAATTCTATTGTCGACAAGTTCATTAAATCGGATGAGAACTGGTTCTACAAAACCTTAATGAAACTCGTGAAGTAAAAAAATTTGCTACCTATGTTTCAATAATTACTGAAAGTACAGAATATTAAATATGATTAACTATAATATTATCGGCTACCTGGTGTATCTACCAATCACTTTCTACATTACCATTCATATTGGTAAAGTGTGTTATACCAATGGCGAGCACTATTTGGCCCGCATTATTAATGACCATCCTGAAATCGTAAAAGCCATCAACTCACTCTTACTCGTTGGCTATTATTTATTGAACCTGGGCTATGCTGCCATTACTTTAAGTTTTTGGCCAAACATCGACAACTGGATTGTACTCACCGAAACCATAGGCACCAAACTCGGTCAGATTATTTTACTGCTAGGTGTAATGCATTTTAACAACATGCTAATGACCTACCTCATTGCACAACGCATCAACCGCACGCAAACTAAAAACATGAACCATACTAACAATTAATTATTCATCCTTTAAATTTTATCATTATGGACAATCAAAAAATCATCATCATCGCTTACATTATTTACTTACCAGTAGCTATCTTTTTAACCTTATCGGTAGCGCGCAGTTTATTTAAAAGCGGCAAGGTTTTTATGCTCGACATTTTTAATGGCCGCGAAGAAATTGCCTATGCTACGAACAAGCTTTTCGAAGTGGGCTTCTACCTCTTAAACATCGGTTATGCCTTGCTCATTTTGCGCTTCAACCAATCCATGTACAACTATCAATCGATGATAGAATTGCTGAGTGCTAAAATCGGTGGTTTCTCTATTTACTTGGGCATTATGCTGTTCTTAAACCTTTACTTGTTCTTTAGAGGCAAAAGAAAATCAAAAGAACAACGCGCCTTACAAATGAATGTTAAAACAGTTTAATACTTTTACCCATGAAAGCCGTCCTCTATTTTGAATTTGTAATATTAGCAATCGCTGATATATTCTTCATCTTCTCACTGACAGATTTCCTGTCAGTGAGAAGCACAGACCTCATCACCGTGGTTAATTTCTTTATTGGCCCCTTGCAATTTGGTGCAGCTTTGCTCATGTGTTTCAGAGCAAAAAACTGGAGTCGACATTATCTTACTTACCTTATACTTGCAGTAATCACAATTGCCATACTCCTAATTAATGTAAATTATTTTCACTTTAGTTATCATGCATCTGTTTACCTTGGCATGATGTTTTTCGCCTTTGCCTTGGCCCATTATTTCATCTATGTTTTATTTGATTTAAGTCGCTTAAAAATAACCAAACAATTCTCATGAACAGCAACACTTTTACAGCACACAGCATACTGATGGCAATGGCCAATATCGCTTTGATCTACGCGGCCATCGACAACTTTGAATACAATACAATTCGTGCCATGGCTATTATTGAACTCGTGGTTGGACCTCTACAATTTTTAACTGCAATGATCCTATTTCTGGGCAAGCCTACCACAAAATCTTGGTTATATGTTTATCTCATTCTCGCTGTTATTCTCATTGGTGCTTTGATGACACTCATCTATTCAAATAACAATGAAAATTTGCAATTTTATTTGGCCCTTATATTAATCATTTCTTACCTTGTGGCCCATTTCTTTTTGTATGTTGTGTACACCGTCAAGAAAGTTTAAAAATCAAAACCCATGAAAAAAATTATCATCGCAGGCGGCACCGGTTTTATTGGCGACTACCTCTCCCATTATTTTAAATCCAATGGTTATGAAGTCTTCATTATCTCCCGACAAGCACCGCATATCCAATGGACCGATACAACAGGCATTGCTAATGCATTGGAAGGTGCCGAGTGTTTAATTAACATGGCGGGCAAATCTGTCGACTGCCGTTATAACGCAGCCAATAAAGCAGCAATTTTGAGCTCGCGGATAGACACTACTAAACAATTGGGCGAGGCCATTAAAGCTTGTAAAAATCCACCTAAGGTTTGGATGAATTCGAGTACTGCCACTATTTATAGACATGAAGAAGAACGCGCCAATACAGAATCTACAGGCATTATAGGCGAAGGCTTTTCGGTGAGTGTGGCCAAGGCTTGGGAAGAGAAATTCTTCTCCTTTCATTTACCGCAAACACGACAAGTGGCTTTGCGCATCGCCATTGTATTGGGCAATGCAGGCGGTGCATTTGTGCCTTTAAAAAATTTAGTAAAATTTGGCTTGGGCGGTCAGCAAGGCAATGGACAACAACTATTCAGTTGGTTGCACATCGAAGATTTAAAAAACATGTTGGTGTTCATTATGCAAAACGAACAACTCAATGGTGCTGTGAATTGTGTGAGTCCACATGCGATTCAAAACAAAACCATGATGCAAGCTTTGCGAAAAGCCATGCACGTATCCATTGGTTTACCTGCGCCTAAATGGTTATTGCAACTCGGTGCGCGCTTTATAAAAACAGAAACAGAATTGGTTTTAAAAAGTCGCTGGGTATATCCAGAAACTTTGTTGAACAATGGCTTTCAATTCACCTATCCTACGATAG
>CAJBKH010000232.1 GCA_903953615.1 uncultured Bacteroidota bacterium | reverse complement strand
GTGGTATAAGTTTCTACTAAGTGTTTTATAATATTTATATTCATAAAGCAGTTAACATTTCAACTAAGGTTTCTTCTTTGGCGGTGCTTTGTGCTTTTACTAATTCGCCATTTTTAAAAGTTGCAAAAAACGGCAAGGTATCTACACCCGCTAATTTTCTTGCCTCTGGATTGTGCTCTGCATCGATGTCTAAAAAGACAGTATCTGAGAAGCGTTCATCACCACTTAATCGTTTGTATTTAGGTGCAAACAGTTTGCAACTACCGCACCAATCGGCATAGTACTTAACAACCACTTTTGGGTGTTCACTTAACTGCGTTTTTAAGCTTGCGTCGTTTGCTATTTCTACTGCCATATTATTTATATTTAGTAACTAAATCGTTTAACATTTTTTGATCGTGGTAGCCTTCTTTGCGGTATAAAACAGCGCCTTTTTTCAATAGGATAACGGTTGGCAAATTAAAGATTTGATATTCCTGTGCCAAGGCCACTTCTTTATCAGTATCGATGCTGTAAACCAATACATCCGAACTGCGCTCTTCTTTAATAATATCTACAAAAGGTTGCATTCTGCGGCATGGTCCACACCACACAGCATTAAAATCTACAAACACCAATTTATCACCATAAATGGCTGTTTTAAAATCAATGGTATTCGCTTCCGCTGGTTTTGCAGTTGCTTGTGCCGAAGCCTTGGTCTCAATAGGCAATTCTGCTGCTTTCCATGCAGTGATACCACCACTTAAATTGTATACATTTTTATACCCCAACTTTTTTAACAAATCAAAAGCATTACCACTTCTTGTGCCACTTTTACAGTACAAAAATATTTTTTGGTCTTTGCCCAATTGTGTCACTGCGGCTTCAAAATCACCAGCGTTCCAATCAATGTTAATGGCTCCTTTAATATAACCTTCGTTGTATTCTTCAGGTGTTCTTACATCAATTAATTTTACTTCTTCAGATGTAATCTGTTTATTAAAATCTGCAGGCGATAAACCTCCATTTGATTGTGTTTTACAAGCAACCAATAAAATTGCGATTGTAAGTGATAACATGTATTTCATTTTCTTGTGCAAAATTAAGTGTTTATTAATTATTGTTAAAATTTATATTTTTCATATTAATATAGCAAATATCTATTATTTGCCGAATAAGCCCATTAAACCTGGCATGCCGCCTGCCATAGCACCTACCTCGGCCATGTTGGCCTTCTCTGCACTTTCTAGTGCTTTGTTGATGGCTTGAACCAAATGATCTTCAAGTTGTGTTTTATCATTCAATCGTTCGGCATCAATATGAATGGATAACACTTTGCGGTTACCATTTGTATCCACCGTAATACCATTGTGCGTTTCAGTAATTTGAATGGCTTCGAGTTTGCTCTTTAACTCCTCGGCCTTCTTTTTCATTTCTAATAACTGTGAAATATTTCCTAACATAGTGCTTCTTAAAATAGTCTTCGAAATTAACAGAAAAATTCCTGCTTTAATAATTCTATTCCTTTTTTCTACAGAAATTATGTGCTAATTAATCGAACAGTGCACCCTCTCTATCGAATGAATTAAAACCCACAAATTAAAGACCCTTCTTACTTCCAAGTGGCTTGCACGCTTTAAAAATGCACAAACATAGAGAGGCGTTCAACTGATTAACATCATTTTATTAATCAATCAAAGGCAAGCACTTGACACAAAAATGACATTCGGTATTGCAAAAAATATTAAATTTGGAACTTGAATAAGAAAATGAAAAAAATTGTTTTAATGTCTTTTGCCTTGTTTGCATTGATGCTCAATGCACAAGTTTCGAAAAATGAAATTGCCAAACGCCTAGGCAGCTATAAGGTTGTGAAACTTACAACCGACATCAATTCCCTGACACCATACCAACAAGCTGGCTTAAAGCATTTGTTAGATGCTGCACGCGTTATGGATGATTTATTCTTCGAACAAAGTTATGGTCCACGCGCTTTGGTCGACTCAATTAAAGACGACAATACAAGAGCATTCGCGCAAATTAATTACGGACCTTGGGACCGCTTGAATGATATGCAACCTTTCATTAAGGGCGTTGGTCCAAAACCAAAAGGCGCCAATTTCTATCCAAAGGACATGCGTGCTACTGAATTTGATAGCTTGCAAGACCCTAAGAAAAAAGACCCTTATACGGTAATTGTTAGAGACGAAAAAGGCCTACTAAAAGCAGTACCCTATTCTGAACATTACATGCAATTGCACATGGCAGCAGCCTCGTTGCGCATGGCAGCCATTGCACTTGGCGAGGATACCAGCTTTGCTAAATTTCTGCGCTTAAGAGCCGAAGCACTTATCACCAATGATTATGATGCCAGCGACAGAGCCTGGCTCGATTTAAAAGACAATGCCTTTGATATTATTATTGGCCCTATCGAGAATTATGAAGATCAACTATACGGCATACGCACTTCTTTCGAAGCCTATGTTTTGGTAAAAGACATGGTATGGAGCAAAAAACTTGAAAAATATGTGCAATATTTACCTGAACTTCAAAAAGGTTTACCCGTCGATAAGAAATATAAATCTGAACAAGCCGGCAGCAGCAGTCAATTGAATGCCTATGATATCATTTATTATGCTGGCGATTGCAATGCAGGTAGTAAAACCATCGCTGTAAATTTACCCAACGATGAGAAACTGCAATTAGAAAAAGGCACACGCAGAAGTCAACTTAAAAATTCTATTCGTGCCAAATACGAAAACATCATGGTGCCAATAGCAAAAGAACTAATTGATACCGCCCAATTAAAACACATAACCTTCGATGCATTCTTCTCAACTATCATGTTCCATGAAGTAGCACACGGTCTTGGTATTAAAAATACTGTGAATGGCAAAGGCACCGTAAAAGATGCCTTAGGAGCCGATTACAGCGCATTAGAAGAAGGCAAAGCAGATATTTTAGGTTTATACATGATTACCCAACTATACGATAAAAAAGTATTGCAAGAGGGCCAACTCATGGACTATTATGTAACGTTTATGGCGGGCATATTTCGCTCAGTGCGCTTTGGTGCTTCGAGTGCCCATGGCAAAGCCAACATGATACGTTTTAATTATTTCAAAGAGAATGGCGCATTTACTAGAAATGATAAAACTGGTCGTTACACAATTAATTTTGAAAAAATGAAATTGGCAATGACTTCACTTTCGGCACTTATTTTGCAATTACAAGGTGATGGCGATGTTGAAGGTGTTAAAAATCTTTTAAAAGAAAAAGGTGCAATTATGCCTGAATTACAAAAAGATTTAGACAAACTAAGTGCAAAAAACATTCCTGTAGATATCATATTCGAACAGGGTGCCGATGTGCTTGGACTGAATTCAAACTCTAATCAACCTTTGCAACCAATGGAACCTAAAAATATGCCAACACCGCCTTTCCCTATTATCCGATGAAAAAAATAAAATATAGTTTAATTCTTTTACCGCTAAGTGTATTGCTTACACTGGCCTTTTGTTTTAGAAAAGCACAACCCACTGATAACCCAATTTCAATAGCTGTTTTACAGGTATTAGAAAATTATCACTACGAACCGCGCGATGTGAATGACGAATTCTCAGAAAAGCTTTTTCATTTATATGTTAAGCGATTAGACAATAGCAAACGCTTTTTTCTTCAATCCGATATTGATTCGCTTTCGGTGTATAAAAAACTTTTAGATGACGAAGCTAAAACTGGCGAATACCAATATTTTGAGGCTACAAATAGAATGTATGCACGCAGAGTTGATGTGATTTCAAAATGGTATGCAGAAATTTTAGCCAAGCCTTTTGAGTTTAAAACAGATGAATATTTTGATATTGACGAAGACCATGCTGAATTTTTAAACAGCGATGCTGAATTAAAAGAATTTTGGCGCAAATCAATCAAGCAACAAGTGTTAGAAAAACTAGCGTCTAAACTGGATGCGCAACAAAAAGCCCAAACCCGTAAGGATACATTTGTTAAAATTAAACCTTATGATACGCTCGAAAGCATTGCACGCAAAGAGGTTTTGAAAACCCATAACGATTGGTTTAACAGATTGAAAAAATTTGACAAGAAAGAAAAATTAAGTTTATACATCAATAGTATCACCGAATTATTCGATCCGCATACCAGTTATTTTCCACCTAAAGACAAAGAGAATTTTGATATTCGCATGAGTGGTAAACTCGAAGGTATTGGCGCGCAATTGCAAGAAAAAGATGGCTTTTTAAAAGTAGCTTCTATTGTACCAGGTTCACCAAGCTACAAACAAGGTGATTTAAAAGCAGGCGATATTATTTTAAAAGTAGCACAAGGCGCTGGTGAACCAGTAGATGTTACCAATATGAAAATTGATGATGCAATTCAGCTCATCCGCGGCAAAAAAGGAACCGAAGTGCGACTTACTGTTAAAAAATTGGATGAGTCCATTACTGTTATTCCTATCATTCGCGATGTGGTGGTATTAGAAGATGGCTTTGCCAAATCGGCCATAGTTTTACAAGATGGCAAAAAATATGGTTACATCAATTTGCCAACCTTCTATGTAGATATGAACGACAGAAGTGGCCGCTCTTGCGCCAAAGACATTGCCATTGAGATTGAAAAATTAAAAGAAGACAAAGTGGATGGCATCATACTCGATCTGCGCAACAATGGCGGAGGTTCTTTGGGTGATGTAATTGAAATTGGTGGCTTATTTATCAAAGACGGTCCTATCACAATGGTGAAAAGCAGAGGCGATAAAATTGAAATTTATGGTGATGAAGACAAAGGTGTTTTATGGAATGGTCCTTTAACCATTATGGTAAACGAAAACAGTGCATCAGCATCCGAAATTTTAGCTGCTGCCATGCAAGATTATCACCGTGCTGCCATTATTGGCACCACTACTTTTGGGAAAGGCACTGTGCAACGTTTTATTGAATTAGACGATGCCTTTATGACCCCTGAAAATGAGAAAATGGGTGCATTGAAAATCACCATTCAAAAGTTCTATAGAATTAATGGAGGTACTACACAATTAGCAGGTGTTACACCAGATATTTTAATTCCTGATAGATACCGTTACATTGAATATGGCGAAAAAGACAGCGAACATCCACTGGGTGTTGATTTGATTAAAAAGGCGCAGTACAAAAGCGATTTCGACTACACCAAGCAAATTGCAAAAGCGAAAAAGAACAGTGATAAACGCATTGCACAAAATGAAATTTTCAATGAGATTGAACGCTTGGCTTTAAAAATAAAAGCCCAGAGCAAGCGCACGCATTTTACACTTAACCTCGAAAAATATCAGGCTGAGCAAAAAGAAATGGAAGCCGATAACAAAACATTTGAAGAAGGCATTAAAAAAATCAAAGCCATGGCATACATCAATACCAGTTCCGACAATCAATTAATTGGCACTGATGCTGTAAAAATGAAAATGAAAACAGATTGGAACAAGGCTTTTGAAAAAGATATTTATATCCAAGAAGCGGTTGAAGTTTTAAAAGATTTAAAATAATTACAATCAAATAAAATCTAATAACAGCAGTTCAATTTTTTTACAATTGAACTGCTGTTGCTTTATAAAAGATGATAGAAGAAAAAATTAATTGGCCCGAATATGAATTGCTCGATAGTGGCAATTTTGAAAAACTAGAGCGTTTTGGAAAGTATATTTTAATACGACCAGAGCCACAAGCACTATGGCCAAAACAACTTAATGCCAATGAATGGCAAAGCTTGGCCCATGGCCGATTCGAAAGAGATAATACGAAGAAAAGTCACCGCGACAGCACCAATGAAAATGGCGGCTGGCAATTTTATAAACCCATGCCTAAACAATGGGAAATAAGCTATGCGCCTTTGGGTTTAAAACTAAAATTGAGTTGCACCTCTTTTGGTCATTTAGGCGTATTCGTTGAACAAATTAGCAATTGGCATTTTATTGACGAACAAATTAAACGCATTGGCAACCGACCAAAAGTGTTGAATTTATTTGCCTATACAGGCGCAGCAAGTATTGTTGCTGCCAACGCAGGTGCCGATGTTACGCATTTAGATGCTGTTAAAAACGTAGTGACTTGGGCCAACGAGAATAAACAATTATCGAATGCACCAGACATTCGTTGGTTGGTAGAAGACGCTTTAAAATACGTGAAACGACAAGCCAATAAGGGGGCTATTTTTCAAGGCATCATCATAGATCCTCCTGCTTATGGTCGTGGACCAACAGGTGAGAAATGGATACTCGAAGAAAATTTGAATGAATTGGTACAATATTGTGCCGCCATTAGCGACCCAAAAAATTCTTTTGTATTGCTGAATTTATACAGCATGGGATTAAGTGGTACCATTGGGTGTAATTTAATTAAAGCGCATTATAAAAAAGAAGCCACTTGGGGTGAGTGCATTGTGCCTGGTAAAAATGGATTTGATTTACCATTGTGTACTTGGGTGAGAGGATAATATCCGCCAACTAAAGGTTGAAATAAACACTAAAGGCAGAGCCAATGTTCAATTGACTTTCCACTTCAATTTTACCGCCTATCGCTTCAATTTGATTTTTTATTATAAACAATCCTAAACCTTTTGAATTTTCGATAGTATTAAATGTTTTGTACATCCCAAATATTTTATGTCCAAACTTTTTCAAGTCGATACCAACACCGTTGTCTTTTACCGTTAAAATCAAGTGATTTTCTGATGCTCTTACATTGATATTTATTTCCAAATCGCGGTAAAGGGAACGGTACTTAATACTGTTGGTGAGCAAGTTCAATAGAATACTTTCTAAATAATAAGGCACCACATTTAAAGTTGTTTGCGCTGGAATATTATTGACAATGATGCCCCTTTT
>CAJBKH010000231.1 GCA_903953615.1 uncultured Bacteroidota bacterium | reverse complement strand
TAGTTATTGGCTTGAAATTAAAAAAAGAATACATTTGTGAACCTTGTTATGAGCGCTGAACCAATTACCATTCAATGTGAATTATTGTATAGAAAAAAGCAATCGGTGGTTAAGTCTCAATTACTGATTTATTCATTTGCATTTATCGCTTCACGATTTTTAACGCCTTCTTTTTACAAACACGAACTTATTTATGAAGGTTTGTTAACACAATGCGGATTAGAAGATTATACACCTTCTGCCTATGCTTTACAACTTGGCATATTAATATTAACTGTTCCCACTTTACATACTATTTTAGCCCATTCCTTAAAAACAAAAGGAACCATCACCTTTTCTGAAAACTACATTAACATTGAATGGTGGCGGAAGTTTAAATTCCGATTCGAGGTGCAACATCTCAAAAATTTTCATGTACAATTCAACTATTTCAAACGCAACGACATAGAACCTCGCACCATGGTGTTAGGCAATAACAATATGCTCTCATTTAAGCGCTATAACAAATCTTTCAAATACGAATTTCTTTTACAAACCATGGAAGAAGACGAAAAAATGCGAGCCCTCTTTGAAATATGGGAAAGTAAAAACAACTCTTTTAAATACCATACGGTGCTGGCCGACTTTTAATCAAATTACATCCACTATACAGCGTAGGTGTTTGGTTTTAACTTTATTTTAGAAATAGTTTCAGTCGTTCGGGCGTGATGGTGATATTCTCTCGCCATATATACCAGTGGTCTTTCATTTCGCTCGAAATTAAACGCATGGTTTCATTGATAACCTCGGCTACTTCTAAATCAGTTGAGCTAGCAATAATACCCTCCGACTTCCCAAAATTGCCCCAATAAAAAAGCAGACTCACCTCAGTAGATTTTTGTAATTTTTCTTTGGGCAACTTGCTCCAATCAACTTTAGAATAAATAAAATTTTCTAACATTTCTCGGTTATTAGACATGGTTAAAACCAAGGTTTCTTCATATGTAACCGTATCTGATTTTTGCCAACGCCCTGCTTTGAAATACATGTAAATTTCGCGTCTGTTAATTTTGTGGTAAGCTTGGTTGTGAAATATTTTGATGATTTTTCCGCGCGAAGTTAACAAGGAATAATCCAACCAAGTTACTTTTCTTCCAATGCCATTGCGAATCTCTGGAAATGTTTTTTTGTAAAGCGCTACCAAACTATCTTCGGTATAACAAGCACTAATTAAATTGGTAAGATAAAGTTGACTGTCGCGCAAAGTAAATTCAGCTTCGTAACCGCGCCAACAATCGGTGGCACAATTGGTTTCTTTAAACAATTTGCGCATCTCTATAAATACAGGGTCGCCCTCTAAAGGATTGCGCCACAAAGGCAAAGTATCCTTTCCTACAACCAACACATCGGGGCGCTGTAGGCTTGCATATCCATCTACTGCGAGGAGACTTAAGAGTAGAATCAGGCAAATTTTCTTTACTAAAATCATGGTTGATATAATAGACTTTAAAATTGCATAACAAGTTGCTTTCTTCCAAATTAATTTAAAATTACAGGAGGCGCCTATCGGTAAAACCTGTGCACTAATGCTTCCCATTGGCATTTTAATAGTCCTTATCTTTGCATCCGATGAACGCTGAAATGAAAAAAGCCTATTGGGAATTGCACATTGCTGTTTTCATTTTTGGTTTCACTGCAATTCTGGGAAAGCTTATTAGTGCCGATCATTTCACTTTGGTATGGCACCGCATGTGGTTAGCAGCTTTAGGCTTCTTTTTAATCCCTAAATTTTATCAATCATTGCGCGCAACACCATTTAAGTCCATTGTCACTTTATTAGGAATTGGTGTTTTAGTGGCCATCCATTGGTTGACATTTTATGGATCAATTAAAATTGGAAAGAGTGCCTCTTTAACACTCGGCTGTTTTGGTTTAACTAGCACGTTTACTTCGTTTTTAGAACCTGTTATTTACAAAAGAAAATTAGACAAGCGAGAGATGCTACTTGGCTTATTAGCTTTATTAGGCATAGGTATCATTGCTTATTATTCGCCTTCAGAGAGTGAAGAAGGCGGCAATTTTACGTTGGCCATCATCGTAGGGGTATTCTCAACTTTTGTTGCAGCATTGTTCTCAACCATTAATTCGCGCATAACCAATAAAGTCGACACCAAGGTAATGGCCTTTACTGAATTAGCGGGTGGGTTTTTATTCTTGAATTTACTTTTAGTTTTCGCCACTCCTTTTATTGGTCAATGGACAGCGGTATTACCCATCCACACTTTTAACATATGGCCAACAACCTTAAGTCCACAGTTCATTGAATCACCTTATGCCGACTTTATTTGGATTGCTATTTTATCTTTGGTGTGCACCAATATTGCTTTTGTTCTCAACTTAAATGCTATGAAAAAAGTGACGGCTTTTACTGCCAATTTAGCCATCAATTTAGAGCCTGTTTACGGCATAGTTTTGGCGGCTTTTATTTTACACGAACACGAATTCTTGAATTTACAATTTTACATCGGCACGGCTATCATTTTAAGCAGTGTGGTGATACATGCAATCATGAAAAAGAATGGATAATATCAATAAAATCATACAAGAAAGAAGGAGTCATTATCCCCACGAATTTAATGGCCAACAATTAGACAATAATATTATTGACACCCTGATTGAAAACGCTTGTTGGGCTCCCAACCACACCTTAAATTTCCCATGGCGTTTTATTGTTTTGAAGAATGAGGCCTTAAAAAACTGGTTGCAATTGGTATTGGATAATCTTATTAAAGACACACCCCCAGAAAAATTCAACCAAAAGAAAGTCGATAAAATACAAGCTTACCAAACCCAAGTATCACATGCCATCGTATTGGTTTGCGAACACGATTCAGAAAGCGTTAACAAACAGAAAGAAGACCTACTAGCTGTGGCTTGTGGTGTTCAAAATATGTATTTAAGTTTAAGTCAATTTTCGAACGCTGGTGGTTACTGGAGCACTGGCATGGGCACTTATGGTGATGGAATGCACAGCTATTTCAATTTAAAAAGTAACCAAGTATTAATGGGCTATTTCATGTTGGGTGGTTTGGATAAAAAGAGAACGGAGAGCCATCGCAAAGATTTCAGACAGTTTATAATTTCTGTAAAATAAGAAGCGTTCCAAATATTCAAATACGGTTTGCTAGTTGCACAATCTATTATGCAACTATATGATTCGTTTGCACAACTTTCTGTGCAAGTCTAAAAGTACCTAAGTTTAATAAACACTCGAAATTTCGTTCACCCTGTTCGCATCGAGTTTCAAGAAGGTAAATAACATCATGCTAAAACTAAAGAGCGATGAACCCCCATAACTCATAAATGGCAATGGAATTCCTATAACTGGCAAGACACCCAATGCCATGCCCACGTTCACAAAAAAGTGAAAGAAAATAACAGATGCTGTACAATACCCATACACCCTACTGAACACATTCTTCTGTCGCTCGGCCATGTAATACAAGCGCCCAATAAAAAACAAATACACCAGTACAAAAAGTGTAGAACCAACAAAACCATACTCCTCGCCTACTGTGCAAAAGATAAAATCGGTATGTTGTTCGGGCACCAACTTCGCTTTGGTTTGTGTGCCATTGTTAAAGCCATTGCCTACCCATCTACCTGCACCAATACTAATTTTCGATTGACGAACATTGTAACTATAATCGCGTTTCGAAGCCTTCTTGTCTTTGCGATTGGCATCTATTTTAAATAAACTAAACTCCTTTGCTTTGCGCGGATAATACTCAGCTACATCTTGGTTAAGCGTTACTAAAATTCTCTGTTGTTGATGCGGTTGTAACACCTTGGCAAAAATAAAATCGACACTTAAAATAAAGATGGATGACGAAATAAAAACAATTAAACTGAGCCATAACATTTGGGCATATTTCTTAAAGAAATAAAAGACAGTACCGCAAATGAGTAAGATGGTTAAGATTAAATATAAGGATGGAAACAAGATGGTAAACACAAACAAAGCTGCCATGTATAAACCGATGACTAGATACCAACCCGATAAACCTTCGCGGTATAAAACCAAAAAGAAACTCGCAAAAACCAATGCAGAACCTGTATCATTCTGAGCCAAGGTGAGTGCCATTGGTAAAAGTATGATTCCAAAACAAATGGCAATGTTTTTCCTGCCCGCAAATTTCACATCGAAAGTGCCTAAGAACTTTGCTAAAGCCAATGAAGTAGCATACTTCGCAAACTCACTGGGCTGCAGTTTAAAAGAACCTATTTTAAACCATGCTTGTGCCCCTTTATTGATGACCCCCGTGCCCAATAAAATGAGCAACATAATAATAACGACTATATAAATACCATAGCCCGAAAAGTTAAAAAACTTGGGGTCGAGTAATAAGATTAAAAATACAATAATAGCCGCCACACCAATCCATAAAAACTGTTTGCCATACTCCATGGTTAAATCGAAAATAAACGTATGATCGATGGTGCTGTTGGCAGAATAAATATTCATGGCACCAAAACCCACAATTAAAATATAAATGATCACCGTGAGCCAATCGATGCGAATATTTTCTTCGGGTCTGTTATAGTTCATGGTTTAATCGTTAGTGGTAAAAGTGGTTTCCTCAAAGTTGAATCTGGCTTAGGTGCATCGTAAATGGTTGAACCCACTAAATTCGAATTCAACATGCGATCCAACATATCTTGTCGTGTTGTTTTTGTTTTATCTGTTGCCAAATAACGTTCTATCATTAAGTTGGCAATAGGGGCCGCATAATCGGCTCCATACCCCCCATTCTCTACTACCACTGCAATTGCAATCTTTGGATTTTCGCGCGGAGAGAAGGCAATAAAGATAGAGTGGTGGGCACCATGTGGATTTTGCGCTGTTCCTGTTTTGGCACAGATTGTTATCCCTTCAATGCCTGTTCTTCCTGCAGTTCCACCGGGTTTACAGACACGCGCCATACCTGCTATTACCGAATCGAAATAAATAGGATTAATCAATGTCTTGTGTTTCACCTTGTATTTTTCGGGCAACATTTTTTCATCGCCAATAGACTTTACTACGTGAGGAATAAAATAATACCCCCGGTTAGCAATCACCGATGCAACATTGGCCATTTGCAATGGGGTTAAGCCAATTTCACCCTGACCAATAGACAAGGAAATAACATTGCTTGAACGCCAGTTTTTACCAAAAACTTTTTCAAAATACTGGGTCTTTTTAACAATACCTGGCGATTCTTCTGGTAAATCAATTTCTGTTTTAATACCAATCCCAAAACTGTTTAAATACTGTGTCCATTTAATATACGCTTCCTGCACACTAGTATATCTCGGATTGTCCAAGATACTGCGGTACACAAAACAATAATACGCGTTGCAACTTTGTTGTATGCTGTGCTCCAAATCGAGTGGCGAGGCATGCGGGTGACAGCCAACAGTCAAAGAGCCCATATGATAACCCCCATGACATGGGTATTTGGTGTCAGGAAATAAAACACCCTCCTGCTGACCGATTAAAGCTTGCACTGTTTTAAAAGTGGAGCCAGGTGGATAGGGTGCTTTTAATGCGCGGTTGAACAAAGGCTTGCGCGGATCTA
>CAJBKH010000230.1 GCA_903953615.1 uncultured Bacteroidota bacterium | reverse complement strand
TCAGATTGACAATTTGTATGAGCAATACAACAAAACCACCGATGAGAAAAAACGCAAAGCCATCTACCGTCAGATTGATAGCATCAGTGGCATGGCTGCTAAATTTAGCATTGCCAACGAGTACGATAAAATTTGTCAATCATTAGGTGCCCAAGGTACCAATGCCTTTACAAGTGTTGAGCAAACAGTGTATGTTAATGATATACCTGCTAACCGCATTCACCAATGGATTGAGTTAGAAGCCGAGCGTTATAGAAATCCAGTATTCCGATTGTTCCATACTGAATTAGAAGCGGTGTATGAAGAAAAAAATATTTCTTTAGACAACGATGGGGAAGAGGCTTACGAAAGATTATACGCCAGCTTATTCCGAACCCACCCTTATGGCACACAAACCACCATTGGTACTGTTGAGCATTTAAAAAATCCTTCATTAATAAAAATAAGAAACTATTTCAATACCTATTATGTGCCGAACAACATGGCCATTATCATGTCGGGTGACATTGATCCTGAAGGTGTGATAGAGATGATAGACAAACATTTTGGTGGCATGGTGAGCAAGCCAGTGCCAGCCTTTGCCTTTAAACCAGAGTATCCACGTGGCCGTCCGGATAGTATTTCGGTGGTTGGTCCTGATGCTGCCAACCTAATGATGGCATGGCGTTTTGATGGTGCAGGCACTAAGCAAGCCATGATGGTGCGTATCATCGATTTGATTTTAAACAACAGCAAAGCGGGTTTAATTGATTTGAATTTGGTAAAAGAACAGAAGGTTTTATCTGCTGGTTCATCGCCCGATTTTATGAAAGATTATGCTGTGCACATGTTATTCGGTAAACCAAAAGAGGGGCAGACCCTAGAGCAATTGCGCGATTTGTTGTTGGCCCAATTAGACAATATTAAAAAAGGAAATTTTGATACCACTTTGTTGAAAGCCATTGTAGCGAATAGCAATGTTGAAGAAATTCAGAAGTTAGAGAGCAATGAAGGCATTGCCTATACCCAACTAGATGCTTTTGTAACCGGTCGCAGATGGATTGATGTTTTGAACAGCAATTATGAATTGAGCAAAATTTCTAAAAAAGACATTGTCGATTTTGCCAATGAATACTACACCAATGGCTATTCTATTGTATACAAACGGACAGGCGAAGATGCCAAAAAAGAAAAAATTGAAAAGCCTACAATTACAGAAGTGGCTTTGAACAGAGATAAAACATCGCCTTTTGTTACCGACTTAATCGAAGAAGAGGCTGATACCATTTACCCAGTGTTCATTGATTTCGAAAAAGACATGGAACGCGCCATGGTAGGCAATACCAAATTATTGTACAAAAAGAATGCATCGAACCAATTGTTCACCATGTATTATGTGGTAGACATGGGCCGTTTAAATGATAAGAAATTATCGATAGCGCTTGATTATTTACAATTCTTAGGCACCGATAAAATGACTGCGGCCGACCTAGGTGCTAAGTTCTACCAATTGGCTTGTAATTTCAATATTTCTGCAGGCGATAAAAGAAGTTATATTTCATTATCCGGACCACAACAAAATTTCAACGAAGCTTTAAAATTATTTGAAGATTTATTGGCCAATGCCAAACCCGATCAAGAAGCTTTGAATACCTATATCGATCGACAATTAAAGAACCGTACCGATGCTAAATTAAATAAGCGTGCCATCTCATCGGCCCTTACCACTTATGCATTGTATGGCAAGGTAAATCCACGCACTTACATTTTAAGCAATGCAGAATTAAAAATGTTGAAAGCCGAAGAATTGGTAGGCATTATTAAAAATGTTACCAAGCACCAACATACCATTATGTATTATGGACCTGAGCCATTGAATGTGTTACAAGCTACCTTATTGGCCAACCACAAAACAGTGCCGAATTTAATTGTGCCACCAGCCGCTTATGTGTTCAAACCTTTAACGGCATTGACCAACCAAGTATATTTTACCAATTACGAAATGGTACAAGCCGAGATTAACTGGCGCCATACAGCAGATGTATTTGATATTAACAAAGCCCCTATTATAAAAGCTTACAACGAGTATTTTGGTGGTGGCATGAGCAGTGTAGTATTCCAAGAAATCAGAGAGTCGCGCGCCTTGGCTTATTCAACGTATTCTGTATATGGTCAAGCAGCCGAAAAAGGCAAGAACGATATCTTGGTAGCATATGTAGGTACCCAAGCCGATAAGTTAAATGATGCCATTACAGCCATGAATGAATTGTTAAACAATATGCCGGACAATGAAGAAAGTTTCAATCAAGCGAAACAATCTATATTGAGCAGCATCGAAGCCGAGCGCATTAACAAAACCGATGTGTTCTTTACTTACTTAGGTGCCCTCGATCAAGGCATTGATTTCGACAACCGTAAAGCCATTTATAGCGCTATTCTTACTATTCAGTACAAAGACATCAAAGCCTTCCAAGAACAGCACGTAAAAGGTCAGAAATGGCTCATCAGCGTAGTGGGTTCAAAAGAAAAAATCAAGATGGACGATTTGAAAAAATACGGTGAATTACACATCCTAACTTTAGAAGAAATTTTCGGATATTAATTTATCAAAACGCAATTAACAAAAAAACATACCAATTGGTATGTTTTTTTGTTTTACGGCATTTTATAAATGAAGGATTCAGAACCCGAATGGGTTCAATCAGCAAGGGTTTCCAAATTATTGCGAATAGCAATTGTGTAACCCCCAAGGTTCTCGTTGCATTTCAGAACCCCGCAGGGGTTCAATCTGAATAGCTCCGAAGGAGCGTCCATCCCCATCAAAGGGTTTGGCGGTTTTTTTGCTCTGCAAAAAAAGTGACAAACCCTCAATCCCCCCATCGGTGTGCCGCCACCCCTTTTTTTGCCTTTTCAAAAAATTTTCCTATAATTGTTCAACTAAACTATCAAACATGACTGAAATCAAACAATGCCTCGACTGCGGTAAACCCATCAACGGGCGCAGTGACAAGAAATTCTGCGATGATGCCTGTCGCAACAACTACAACAACAAACAGCATTCCGATGCCAATACCTTTGTTAAAAAGGTTAACAATGCCCTGCGCAAAAACCGACGCATACTCGAAACCCTTATTCCTAAAGAAGGCAAGATTACGGTGAGCGAGAAAAAATTAAAAGAAGCTGGTTTTAATTTCGATTTCCATACGGGAATTTACGAAACCAAAACAGGCACCACCTATCGTCTGTGCTACGAATTTGGCTACATGCGCATCGAAGAAAATCGTTATATCCTTGTAAAACGCGAAGTTTAAAAAGGATTCTTCAAGGCCGGATTGTTTAGGTAAGTCGTATCCGTTAAGGTCTTTAAAAATTCAACCAAATCGGCCTTCTGCTGCGAGCTCAAACTTAATTGTTTGGCGTGCGAAGCAATATTGATATCGAGGTTTGGTGAATTCAATTGAATATTGTCCGAATAAAAATCCATCACTTCTTCGAGGGTGGTAAAGCGACCATCATGCATATATGGGGATGTAACGGCCACGTTGCGCAGCGATGGAATTTTGAATTTGCCAATGTCTGTCGATAGCCCCGTGATATTGCCGAAGCCTTTGTCGGTATGCACCAAGTCGAGCCCGTTGTTAGACATCGAACCATTCAAACTGTTAATGCCAAAGAAAGGAATATTGCTATGGCAATGGAAACAATCGGCCCCACCCATTTCAGTGGGTTGCATAAATATATTCAAACCGCGAAGCGCAGAAGCACTAATCACATTTAAAGTATCGGTACGGCCCCATAGTTTATCAATAGGCGCGTTAAAAGATATCATAGTTACAAGAAATTGTTCTAAGCCTTTGGCTAAGTGTAGAGGCTCAATTTCGTTGGTGTTGAATGCTTTTTTAAATTGTGTTTGGTAGCGTGGGGTATTCGAAAGTTTTTTCACCAAGGAATACAAGTTCATGTTCATCTCATCATGCGCTTGTATAGGCACTAACACTTGTTCCCTTAAGGTTTTGGAACGGCCATCCCAAAAGAATAATTTATTCCACATGAGGTTGTGCAAGGGCATGGCTTGTCGGTTGCCCAACTGCCCTGTAATGCCTTTGCTCACCCTGCGTTGATCGCTAAAGCCTTTGGTTTGGCGGTGGCAACTAGCGCAACTTAAAGTGCTATCGCCCGAAACTATTGGGTCGTAAAAGAGCATGCGACCAAGCATAACCCCTTCTTCCGTCAATACATTATCGGCAGGTAAATTAAACTGCGGATACCAAGGTTGATGCTCTAAAGTATAAAGCTTTGCTTTTGGTTCATCGCCACCTGTAGGCGAAATGTATTGGTCCTTCTTACAACTTTTAGTAACAAGCAGTAAAAGGAGCAGCGCTGTAAATGAAATTTTTCTAATCATTTGAAACTTGTGAATTCTAAGACACCACCAATGTTTTGCATAAATTTATCCATTACCGGATCAGGATCGCCAGAGTGCGAAAAATCACCATCCGTTTTTAAGCTATAGTTAATTGTATTACTAAAATATTTTTGTGCATCCACATTAAAAGTGAATTTGCCATTTTTAATTAAAGTATAATTGGTAACAAAACTATAGCGACGTTTGTTTTTATCGAGCGCCACATGAAAAGAGTAGGCTTTATCAAATCCTTTGTTTTTGTAATAACCTTCTACCACATTGAAAATATAACCGCCCGACCAGCCCCAGTGCATATCGTTTACCGAAGGGTTCATTGGATGGTTGAGTGGCCATTGTTGAGGATTGGCGTGGTTCACTATTGAGTCGATACCAACAAAAAAGCGAATTGATTTATAATCGCCTTTCGGCACATTTTTAATGGTGAAACTATCTATTTTTTCTGTTAAACTTAAAAAGCCATAAGCATCTGCTATTGTTATAAATTCACCAGTGGTTTTTTCAAGAATGAAACCCGACATCAAAAATTTAAGTTTGCTCACAGTGATTGTATCGCCAGCAGTACTGATGAAAGGAGCCGATAAAAATGAATTAAATTTAAAGGTCAGTTCAACATTATCATTTGGTTCTTCTTGTGGTGGGTCGATGGGTTTCTCATCGCAAGCCACCAACAAAAGTGTGCTAAGTACCACCATAGCAATGGTTTTGAATTTTGATTGGAAGGATAAATATTTTGGAAATTTCATATTGTAATGGGTTTAATAAATGATGAGTTGTTTGCTTATAGAGTTTGTAGGCGTGCTAAATTGTATAACATACGAACCACTTGCAAGGTTTTTAAAATCGAGTGGAAGGATGGTTCCTTTTAATTTTTTTTCGGAAAATGTTTCGCTGTAAATGGCTTTATAGGACGCATCATACACAGTATACCCAATCAAATCGGTGTTGTTAAGTGCTGCGTAAAAATTGCTCACACCAGGATTGGGATATAAAATAAGTAAATCACTGTTACTGTTTTTAGGGAAACTAATGTTGGCTTTGCCAAGTATCCATTCGTAAGGATCGAACACCAATTCTTTAACAATGAATGGCAAATTGATTTCATAGGTTTCGATGGCTTTGTTAATAGGAATGCGCAAAAGGGTATCGCCATTTAAGCCTTTTAATAAAATTGGCAACGGCACATTGTACAATTCAACCGAAGGGTGACTTTGGGATTGTATAATATCGATGATGACTTTATTGCCCTTTTGGGTCCATTTGATATTGTGAATAGGATAGCCTTCGCCCACAATGCAATCATTAAAATAATCGCTAAGGTTCATGCCCGAACTTTGTTCCAAATAGAATTGCAAATTGTTTGACTTTGCAAAGCCATACGCCAATTGATTGGACTTTAAATAATTTCTAAGGCCTGCAAAAAAAGCTTGGTCGCCAATGAGCCAACGCAGTTGGTGCAAAACCATGGCACCTTTTTGATAAGTGGTGCGGTATTCAAACAAAGCACCAGTATTCAAAGTGTCTTGCGAACGCACAGAGCCATTGGGTTGCGATAACGCGTCGCGTTTAAAGTTGCGCAATTGGGTGTACCATTCGCTACGTGGTTTTAAAAAATCGTAACACAATAAATTGCAATAAGTAGCAAAACTTTCGTTGAGCCATAAGTCGTGCCAAGTGCCGCAGGTTATTTTATTGCCAAACCATTGGTGAGCTAATTCGTGGGCGATAAGGTCATATCCAAAATTTCCCATGAAACTCATGGTTTGGTGTTCCATGCCGCCACCAACAGTGAATTGTGCATGACCGTATTGTTCTCTTTCGAAGGGATAAAAACCAAACAAGGTATCAAACAATTGCATCATAGGAATGGTGGCAGGTGTTTTGGACCTTGCATCGGCTTCGCTGTGCGGAAAAACATAATTGCGGATTTCTAAATTTTTACCACTTTTTAGTAAGGCATAATCGGAATACACACTGTATTTTGAGGCAGAAAAAGCAACCAAATAATTGGCGATGGGATAGCGGTGTTTCCAATGGTAGGTATGTATAGTATCGGCTTTGGTGATGGATTGTAAAAGGCCATTCGATGCCACTTTGTATGCGGTATCAACGGTTACACGCACGTCTAAAGAATCAATCTTGTCAATTAAATTATCGCGACAAGGCCACCAATAAGGCGCCCCATAAGGTTCGGAAAGGGTGGCGATGATAGGGCCCGAGGCGGTTACATTTCTATCATAAGCGCGTGTATTTTGAACAGGCAAACCTTGGTAGTAAATGTGCACACTGTCGATGGTATTGCTAGCAATGGTTTGGTTGAATGCAATGGTGATAATCTCATTCGGGCTGTGCACGAAAATTAATTTCTCATTGCCGTGTTTAATACTATCAACGGTCAATTCATTTCTTAAATCGAACGTCAATTGATTAATCGGCGTGCTGGTTTTAAAATAAAAATTAACGTGGCCTTTGAGGTAGGCGTTTTTCATGTTAGGATTCAGATACAAGCCTGCATAGACGATGTCAATGCCCTCGTTGCCACTGCGTTTGGTGCTGTAGTACTTTAGCTTGTAATAATTGGCAATCTCGCTTTTAGCAAGACTCTCTAACTCAACCTGAGCGCTTAGAGAAAAGGATAGACCAATCAATAAAAACAAGGCACTGAAACGTATCATAACAATATTATAACAAAGTTACAAAAAAATTGGTGGAATGTGAAGCTAAAAATGGATTTTTGCAGTCGAATGAACGACTACCCAACTCTGAAACTGAATTCTGGTAAAGAAAAATCCCTTCAACGTTTTCACCCTTGGGTGTTTAGCGGCGCTCTGGCCAAAGACATTAAACACACGCCAGAAGGCAGTTTGGTGAATGTTACGGACAATAAGGGCAATTTTTTAGGGGTAGGTTATGTACAACATGGCAGCATCGCAGTTAGAATTCTTTCATTTGTTGAAACTGATATCAATCAGGACTTTTGGAATGCCTCTGTTCAAAGCAGTTGGGATATGCGCCAACGTTTGGGCTTTACCGATAATCCTTTAACGAATTGTTTCCGTTTAATGCATGGCGAAGGCGATTATATTCCAGGTTTGGTGATTGATTATTACGCAGGTACCTGTGTCATTCAATGTCATACTAGTGGTATTTATGCCCACCGCGATATGATTGCACAAGCCTTGATCAATGTTTTAGGTAAGCAGTTAAAAGCCATTTACGATAAGAGTTTTGAAACCTTGCATGGTGCAGTGCCCGAAGCTGCGAATGGTTTTTTATATGGTGTGCAAGAAGATAAAATGGTGCTCGAAAATGGGTACCAATTTAAAGTCGATTTTACCACTGGTCAGAAGACTGGTTTCTTCATCGATCAGCGCGATAACCGACAATTGGTAGGGCAATATTCCAAAGGAAAAACGGTTTTAAATACGTTTGCGTACACTGGTGGTTTTTCTGTGTATGCTTTAATGAACCAAGCTTTACAAGTTGATTCAGTAGATGTTTCGAAATCGGCCATCGAATTGCTGAATGAGAACATGGCGACCAATGCGCCTAATGCCACCAATCACCAAGGCATTGCAGCAGATACTTTTAATTATTTTAAAACACTCGAACAACAATACGATATCGTGATTTTAGATCCACCTGCTTTTGCAAAAAACAGAGGGGCCAAACACAATGCTTTGATGGGTTACAAACGCTTGAACATGGAAGGTTTGAAATATGTCAAAAAAGGAGGCTTGTTGTTTACTTTTAGCTGTTCTCAAGTAGTAGATAGTTTTACGTTTAATCAAACCATTTTATCGGCTGCGATTGAAAGCAAACGACATATTAAAATTTTGCACCGCTTAACCCAACCGGCCGACCACCCTGTAAATATTTACCATCCAGAAAGTGAGTATTTGAAAGGCTTAGTATTGATGGTGGATTAGGAACATCCTGTACCAGAGAATTTTTAAAAATATAAATTCATTCGATAAGATAACTTATCCACGTTGAAGGATTTCAATACAATTTATTTTAGCTTTGTAAGGCAATCAAAAATGAGGTTTCAAAAAGAAAAGAAACTTTCAGTTTGATGACTTTACTATGAACACCTTTGAAGAAAATCCTGAACTAAAACTAGCCCTCGATTACGTTGAATATACCAATAAAAATATTTTTCTAACGGGCAAGGCTGGTACTGGTAAAACCACTTTTCTACACAATTTAAAAAAGCATTCGCCTAAGCGCATGGCCGTTGTAGCGCCCACTGGTGTAGCGGCTATCAATGCAGGTGGTGTTACCATCCATTCCTTTTTTCAGTTGCCTTTCGGTCCGCACATACCCGAGCATTTGCAAAAGGGCGCTAGCTTCAATCCTGGCGCACAACAGAACAACAATAAAAAATTCAACCGCGAAAAAATCAAACTTATTCAGAGTTTAGATTTATTGGTGATAGATGAAATAAGTATGGTGCGTGCCGATATGCTCGATGCCATCGACGAGGTGTTGCGTAGGTATAAAAATCACTATCAACCTTTTGGTGGGGTGCAGTTGTTAATGATTGGTGACTTGCATCAGTTGTCGCCCGTAATCAAAGACGATGAGTGGAACATGCTAAAAGAGTATTACGATACCGTTTATTTTTTTAGTAGCAAAGCCCTTCAAAAAACAGAGCCCATAAGCATTGAGCTCAAACATATTTACAGACAATCCGATCAGTACTTTATCAAGATGCTGAACAGTATCAGAGATAACAATGTTGATTATGATTTATTGAGTGAGTTGAACGAGCGTTACATCCCTGATTTTAAACCGGGCGATGATGAAGGTTATATCACCCTAACAACGCACAATAACAGTGCGCAAATAATCAATCAAACCAAGTTGAGCGAATTGAAATTGGGTTCATCTTATTTCAATGCCGATATCAAAGATGATTTTCCGAGTTATGCGTATCCTACCGAGGTAACGTTGGAGTTAAAGGTGAATGCCCAAGTGATGTTTGTAAAGAACGATAGTTCGCGCGATAAGAATTATTACAATGGAAAAATTGGACGTGTTACAAAAATAGAAGGCAAAGATATTTATGTAAAATGCGACAGCGATTTGGCCGAAATAGTGGTAGGGCAGGAGGAGTGGCAAAACATTAAATATGTGTTGAATCCTAGCACCAAAGAAATTGAAGAACAGGTGCTCGGTACTTTTAAACAATACCCTTTAAAATTGGCTTGGGCCATCACGATTCACAAGAGTCAGGGTTTAACCTTCGAGAAAGCCATTATCGATGCCAATGCGGCCTTTGCGCATGGTCAGGTATATGTGGCGCTCAGTCGTTGTAAAACATTCGAAGGCATGGTGCTCAGTACGCCTATTATTGGTAATAGTATTAAGACGGATGAGGTAGTAGCTGAATTTACAAAAGATATTCATCGCAATTTGCCCAATTCGGGTGATTTGAAAGAATCTAAAACGCGTTTTCAACAAATGCTCTTAGCCGATTTATTTGATTTTTCGGTAATCGAAAAAGACATCCGTTATTTCAACAAATTGATAGAAGGTAATAGCAATATTTTACATGGAAATTTGGAGCCAGAAATCAAATTATTGAACGATGCCTATACCAAGGATATTCATGCCGTGAATGAAAAATTCAAAGTGCAAATGGCGCAATTGTTAGCCGATGAATCATTGCCCGAAACCAACATGGATTTGCAAGAACGCGTGAAAAAAGCCAGTGCTTATTTTGCACACCGATTAGATGTTGAGTTTTATGAAAAAACAAAAGAGATCATCATCGATTCGGATAATAAATTGGTGAAGGAGTCGGTGTATGAAGGCTTAGAAGATTTTCAGCGCAATGTGTTTGTAAAAATTCAGTGCTTCAAAAAAATGATGTTTGGTTTTGTAGCTTCCGATTATATGCATGCCAAAGCCAATGCCGAAATTGATTTTAAACCGATTATTAAGAGTCAGGTGTTAGCCAAAGTTTATGTGCCCAAAACCATGCAACATGGCGAGTTGTACATCAGCTTAAAACAATGGCGCGATGAAATGGCGAGCGATAAAGACTTAGATCCTTACATGGTGTTGGCGCAAAAAGTATTGATAGAAATAGTGAGTAAATTACCGGTTACTGAATCGGAATTAATGGCCATTAAAGGCTTGGGTAAAAAGAAAATTGCACAATTCGGAAGCGCCATTATTGCTATTATCAAAGACTATTGCATTGATCATAAAATTGAAAAAACGTTTCAAGAATCAGTGATGGACATGCCGATGAAAAAGGAAAAGGAGCAAGCTACGGCTGGTAAACAAACGGCTGGCGATTCCATGCAAACCACTTTTACATTGTTCCAACAAGGACTTAAAATGGAGCAAATTGCTGCGCAACGCAACCTATCGCCCTCTACCATTGCCACCCATTTGGCCGATTTAATTAGCATGGGGCAGGTGACTATTGATAGTTTAGTCAATGAAGAAAATGTGGCTTTAATTGCCAAGGTTTTTAAGGCCAGTCCTGATAAAACTTTAACTGAAATAAAAGGTATATTAGGTGATACTTTTACCTACAATGAATTAAAATTTGTGAAGCACCATTTGTTGGTGAATGGTGAGTTGGTGGTGTAAATGGCCGCCTAGGGACAACAAAAAATAAAAAAACCGCCTAAAGGCAGTTTGATTTTTAAGTAGCGGATGGGAGTCCGCTGTGGTGGACCCGGTCTTAGGGTTATGAATAAGGCAATAAAAAAACCGCCTTGAGGGCGGTTTTAATTTTTTGTAGCGGAGGGGAGAGTTGAACTCCCGGCCTTAGGGTTATGAATCCTACGCTCTAACCACCTGAGCTACCCCGCCATTTTTAATTGGAGTGCAAAAGTATGAAATTTTTTAAAAATTGGCAAATTTTTGTGAAATAAAGCCAATTTAAATAGGAAATACAGCATCAAAGCAGCTTAAACTTTCAGTTTATTTTTAGGGCGTATATGACCAAAGTCATACCTTTTTACAGGTTTTGACCTGTTGCGATATATCCCTAAGAAGTATCTTTGCCAATTACATAAAAAAGCAAAAAATGGAAATAAACATCAACAGTAGTAGCACCCTTAGTCAAATTCAAGAAGCTTTTAAAGCCCATTATCCGTATCTTAAATTGGCCTTCTTTAAAATAACCGAAGGGGGTCCACAAGAGTTCAACAAAGCCCATTTGTTAACCGATCAATCAGCAACGCTCGAAAGCCTTGGCAATGCAACTGCACAGGGTGCTTTTAGTATCAATGGCCATTTGAAAGTGAGTACCCTCGAACAACATTTTATGGAACAATTTGGAATCCCGGTACAAGTGTTCCGCAAATCGGGCTCAGCTTGGTTGCAAACTAGTACCAGCGATAATGAAACCCTTGTAGAGCAAAATGCTAAAGGTCAGATGGCTAGCACTGCTAACAGCGAACATGGTGATGCCGATTATGATTTATACCACGAACAAGTCTAAATTTTTACAAAAAATTATTCGGAGGATGTCCTACATTTGTTTCCAATCACAACAAATTAGGAATTATGCCCGAATATTATCATCTAAAAAAAGGAATGGCCGATAGTGAAGCGCTTTTTCAACATGCCACCGAAGGCATACTTGTTGTCAATCAGCAAGGCGATATCGTGCGTTTCAATCCGAGTGCCGAAAAATTATTTGGTTACGCTAGTGCCGAGCTAATTGGAAAGAAAATTGAAATACTAATTCCTCAGCGTTTCGCGCACAATCACACTAGTCACCGCGATCAATACGCCAATAATCCGCATTCACGGCCAATGGGCTTGGGAATGGAATTGTGGGGCCTCAAAAAAGATGGCTCTGAGTTTCCACTTGAGATAAGTTTAAGTCCATTTGAATCACCTGAGGGGCGTTATATCATGGCCTTCATTATGGACATTACCATTCGAAAGCAAGCCGAAGAAAAGCAAAAAAATTATTCTGTTGAACTTGAGCGCCAAGTGAAAAATAGAACCCTTATTTTAGAAGAAGCCATTCAAGAACTCGAAAAAACGAAAAAGGAATTACACATGGCCCTACAAAAGGAAAAGGAGCTAAATGAACTTAAGTCCCGCTTCGTCTCCATGGCCTCACACGAGTTTAGAACCCCGCTTACTACCATGATGTCATCGCTCTCCTTAGTAACCCGCTATGGCGAGAACAATGATAAAGACAACCAATTAAAGCATGTTGGAAAAATAAAAAATTCCATTAATAACTTAACAGATATTCTCAACGATTTTCTCTCAGTAAGCAAATTAGAAGAAGGCAAGGTTGAAAATTTACCAGAGCCCTTAGATATCAAACTATTTATGGGCGAAATAATTTCTGATATGCAATCAATGGCAGCTGCCGAACAACTTATTGTGCAACACCATGTTGGTAAATCACAAGTAAATGTCGACCGCAAATTGTTAAAGAATATCTTGTTCAATTTAATTTCAAATGCCATCAAATTTTCGCCTGCAGATGCAACAATTGATTTGCACATATTGGTAAATAATTCTACCGTTCGCATTGATGTGAGCGACCGCGGTATTGGTATTTCAAAAGAAGATCAAAAGCATTTATTTGAGCGCTTTTTTAGAGGTCAAAATGCTACCCATATACAAGGCACCGGCTTAGGTTTAAACATAGTGGCCCGCTATGCCGAGTTAATGAATGCCTCGCTCTATTTTGTTACAGAAGAGAACAAAGGCACAACATTTACGATTATCATTCCACAATAAATTAAACACAAAACATTGGTCCTATGAAAAAAATAGTATTAATTGAAGACAATACAGATGTAAGAGAAAATACTTCAGAAATTTTGCGTTTGGCGCAATACGAAGTTGTTACAGCAGTAAACGGTAAGGAGGGTGTCGAGAAAGCCCAAACCGAAAAGCCAGACATTATTATATGTGATATAATGATGCCCGTACTCGATGGCCACGGGGTTTTACACATGCTTTCAAAACAAGAAGAAACCGCCAGCATTCCATTTATTTTTCTAACTGCTAAAGCCGAAAGAAGCGATATGAGAAAAGGCATGGAAATGGGTGCAGACGATTACTTAACCAAACCCTTCGATGATGTAGAATTGTTAAATGCCATTGAAAGTCGTTTGAAAAAAAATGATATCCTTAGAAAAGAATTTACTAAAAACATTGTTGGTTATAATGAATTTGTGCAAGAGGCCAAAGGCTTCGATTCCCTGAAGGAATTGTCATTGCAACACGAGAAAAAAACCTTCAAAAAGAAAGAAGATATCTACGCTGAAGGCAGCTTTCCAAAAGGCATTTATTTTATCAATAAAGGTAAAGTTAAGACCTGTCAAACAAACGATCAAGGCAAAGAATTAATTACAGAATTGTATAAAGAAGGCGAGTTTTTTGGCTATCTTTCACTCCTTCAAAATGAAGCTTATACTAACTCCGCAGGTGCTTTAGAAGATTCTGAAATTTATTTAATTCCGAAGGATGACTTCTTTGCATTGATGTATAAGAATACAGAGGTGTCGAAAAAATTCATTGAAATGCTTTCTAACGATTTGCGTGAAAACGAAAAGCAATTGGTAAAATTGGCCTACAATTCTGTTAGAAAAAGAGTGGCCGAAGCACTCGTTAAATTATCAGATAAATATAAAACAGAAGGCAGTGAAAAGTTTAGCATGAACCTTTCACGCGAGGATTTAGCCAACATGGTAGGCACTGCTACCGAAACAGTGATTAGAACCCTCAGTGATTTTAAAGAAGAAAAATACATAGAAGTAGCAGGTGGCACCATCAGTATTGTTAATTACGATAAGTTGGCGCATATGAAGAATTAAAAGGCTATTCGCCTGTTTGCTGATTATTGTCATTGCGTCCGCTGACCCTACTCATAATATAATTTAAGCGGCTGGTCTAAATTTGTAAGAACTTAATTTAAATACAATCGATAACCATTGATACTGTATTGAAAAATTAAGAAAACTTTCAACCATGGATAGCCATAACATCACCAATACGTCTCCGTTTAAGTCGCTGCAAATACTTATGTATTATAAATACAGTGCGTTTAATAAAAAAAAAGCCCACGCAAATGTTTTAATCAATATGGCATTGATAACCCTAGCGATGTTTTTAATAACATTTTCTAAAGGCGCAGGCAATGCGGTTTTGGCAGTTGTTTTAGAGGTCCTTGTTTTTGTCTTTTTGTTGCGTAAAATAAAATTGTAAGGCCAATGATTCATGCTAGTTTTGAAATAGACGAGAACAAAAAACTCTTTATGATTCAAGAGGAGTTTAACAATGCCTTTCCTTATCTTAAGTTGGCTTTTTTCATGCGTTCGGGTCGACTTGAAAGCGACTTTATATTGGCCCGTAGGCTCTTTAACCAAACCAACAAAACCTTAAAAGAAAGCCGAACCTTAATCTCTAATTTGCATGTTACCATCGAGCCACAAATGACGGTTTTAGATTTGGATCAACAATTCCAAAAAGCTTATGGCATTGGCGTATTGGTATACCGTCGTTCGGGTAAAGTTTGGCTCGAAACGACATTGACAGACGCTTGGACTTTAGAGGAACAAAATTGGCAAGGTGAGGCTTTAAGCGCCTAATCAAAGTTTCCCCTTCTCACCAATAGTTTTTAAAAAAGACGCATATTTTTCTCCTATATTTTGTCCACATCGCGTTGTTAAACGGCAATGCTTTTGTATTTTTGCCAAATTTTATTCTTCTATGCCCAAAGATCTATCCATCAAATCAGTCTTAATAATAGGGAGCGGTCCCATCATCATCGGTCAAGCTTGCGAATTCGATTATTCAGGTAGCCAAGCCGCACGCTCATTGAGAGAAGAGGGTATTGAGGTATCACT
>CAJBKH010000229.1 GCA_903953615.1 uncultured Bacteroidota bacterium | reverse complement strand
TTGGTCGAAGGTCATACCGACAATGTGCCGATGAAAGGCAACCCGAACATTAAAGATAATTTAGACTTAAGTGTTTTGAGAGCGACTGCCATTACCCGTATTCTAACAACACAAGGTGCTGTTGATGCTAAAAGAATTACATCTGCAGGTAGAGGCGAACATTTTCCAATTGATACTGCCAACACACCTGAAGCCCGAGCAAAGAATAGAAGAACTGAAATTATATTGACACCTAAATTAGATGAGTTATTGTCTATCCTTGGAGGCAATAATTAATAGTAAGTTATTGGTTAATTGTTATTAGGGTTATACCGTTCAATTGATTTAATGCCCTAATTTCTTTTTTTATGCTAAGCATTACCATCATTAGTATTGGGAAAACCAACGAAGCCTATGTGAAGCAAGGCATCGAAAAGTATTCCACCTTGTTGCTAAAGCACTGCAAAGTCGATTGGATAGAATTGCCAGATGTTAAGAATAGCAATAAACTGCCAATCGATAAATTAAAAGAAGCAGAAGCAGAGTTAATAAGTGCTTCTTTGCCACCCAAAGCAGCACTCATTTTTTTAGATGAAATTGGTAAACAAATGAACTCAACTGATTTTGCAAATTATATGAACCGCAAAACCACTGAGTATTCAAAGTTGGTATTTGTAATAGGTGGTTCTTATGGCTTACATACTTCCATAAAACAAAAAGGAGAGAGCATCGCCTTGTCGGCCATGACTTTTAATCACCAAATGGTACGTGTGATTTTGGCTGAACAAATTTTCAGGGCCTTTACCATCATAAAAAATACAGGTTACCACCATTGATTTGGTATTACCTTTGCAATAGATATAACATTATGAAACGCCTTTCGTTAATTCTAACTATTCTAGTTGTACTTGGTTTATGTGCCTTTACTAGCAATAAAACCATTGCAGATTTTAAATTGGTAAGTGCCACCAAAATGGTTACAATGGGTGGCGCTGCGGGCAGTCCTACCTATACACAATATAAAATTACCTTAAAAGCGCAACGCAGTTTTACCTTTACCTGCGATTCTGCTTTTGCAGATGGTCGCATTACTTCCTTATTAATAAGCTCAGATACGTCATATCAATTGAAAACTAAAAAGGTTAAAAAAGGACAACTCGTAAAATTGAATTTTACAATTGTGCAGGCTAGCGACAATGGTAATAACAATACAGGTTTGCAATTTAGTAGCAGTCCTGAAGCAAAGGTTCCAATAAATTCAAAATCTGGTGTGGTGTTGCGTTATTATACAAGTCAGAAAAAGTACTTTAATGTAAGCTCCGTAAATACACAATTGCCGGTCTATGCACCTTAAGCTTTAATATGGCAAAGCATACCAAAGCTAGTGTTGCAATTCAACAAAAGCTCGATCATTTTTATTTGGAATACAACCAATTGGGTTTTATTCAGAACGACCCCGTTCAAATTCCACACTTATTTACAAAAAAGCAAGACATAGAAATCATGGGGTTCTTGGCCGCCATATTGGCTTGGGGGCAACGCATCACCATTATTAATAATTGTAAAAAGTTAATTCAAATAATGGATGGCGCACCACATGATTTTATATTGCACCACCAAGCGACAGATCTAAAACGCTGTGAGCAATTTGTACATCGCACTTTTAACGATACAGACTTATTGTCATTCATTGCTTTTCTTAACATCATCTATACCCAATACGATTCCTTAGAACCCGCATTTGCCAATCATTTAAGCGCAAAAGACA
>CAJBKH010000228.1 GCA_903953615.1 uncultured Bacteroidota bacterium | reverse complement strand
TGTCTTTTGGAGGACCAAGGTGCAGTTTACCACCAATGGCCATCAACGCAGCATGCCTTTGGTGGTATCCTTTTTGCTCATTGGTTTTTTTATATGGGTAGGCGAAAACATGGCCACCTTCCTAGGCGCTTGGAAATATGCCAGTCAACACGAAGGTTGGAAGATGGTAAGTCTAGGTAAAATCTCCTCTTGGTTTTTATTAATCGTCCTCAGCATCGTCATCATCGCCCAATTAAAATTAGCACGGGAGCGGGCAGTCAATTTTAAATAGATACTTTAACTAATTTTCCAATAATAATTCAATTTCTTCTTTAAGTAAGGGTAAATTGCGAATAACAATGCCCCAGATAACATCATCAGAAACAGAATCATAACCATGAATAATTCTATTTCTAACATCCACTATTTTTCTACTATTTGAAATAATAATGGTTTCATCAGCTTTCAAGACTCTATTCATAGCTTCCCCAATTATTTCAATATTTCGCTCAACAGCTCTTTTGGTTTTTAAGTCATTTTTATAAATCTCAAACATTTTTGGAGCATTTTCAAAATAACTTTCAATTTCATGAATTGAATTTAAAATATCAAACAACCAGGTCTTTATATCATCCACCATAAATCAATTGTTTATTTTCATTAATGGCATTTTTGAAGTAAGGATTTTTAAGGGCCTTTTCTTCTAATAAATCGATGGGGCGACTAAAAATAGCTTCAAGTGAAAATTTTAAGTCGTAATAATTGTCGCCATAATCCAGCACATCAATGGGTTCAAAATCTACTAGCAAATCAATATCACTAGTTGGATTAAAGGTGCTGGTTAAAACAGAGCCGAAAGCATACAACGATTTCACCTTATGTGTTTTACACAAGTTGGTGATGGCGTGGTTGTAATTTTCTATGTAAGACATCTAATGGCTTTTGAAGAATCAAAAATACAAAAAAATACAATAAAATTTCAAAACAACACCACCATGCTGATTTTGAATCTGATATTTCCACTAAAAATTGGTATCCCAAAAATTTTCATGCCTACAAATCGGCATACATTAGCAGAGCCAATCAAGCTCCGAAGGAGCGACAATTCTCAACCCTTAGAGATATTGAACAAAAGTTATTTCATTAGCAAATGCTCAGACAAACCAAACACTATCTAGCTCCGGAGGAGCTAAATCTTAGTTGCAGCCCTGTGGTGCAACCACAGGGCAAAAAGCACCACCGTGTCTCTGGGTTTTGGCGTTTTTTTTGCTCTGCAAAAAAAATGACAAAACCCTACCACCTCCCCATAAACCACCCTTCCCTCATCCCTTTTTGAACAAAATCACGACCCTCCCAAAAAAATAATTATCCAATCATAAATCCCTAATTTTTAAAAGTTTTTAGAAAATTCGACTTTCCAATTGTCGATTTGCTAAACCGACTTATTGCATTTTATCTTTTTGTTATTTAAAATTGCTAAATGGTTATTGCTTAAAACTACAATCGCCATACACTAACACTAAAAACTATTGAAAGCATTATTAAGTCTATACTTAATAGGGTCGGTATTGTTATGTTCTTCCCAAGATATTGCCAGCATTGCAAAAGGCGATATCATCAAAGGCAGTGGCTCACTTTCATTCAACCAAATTTACTACAACGCCAATGGCAAAATGCCTTCGCGCAATCCTTATTCCTATTTGCTCAATGGCAGCATCAATCTTAAAATACTCGGTTATATCGATGCCCCTTTTAATTTCATGTATTCCAATTTGGGCAGCAGCTACACCCAACCCACCTTCAATCAAACTTCCCTACACCCCCGCTACAAATGGGTGGCCACCCACTTTGGTACCATCGCCTGCAGCTATTCAAGTTATACGGTAAGCGGTCATTTATTCCAAGGGGCTGCGGTCGATTTAACCCCAGGCAATTTTACTTTCAGCGCTTTCTACGGCCGTTTTCAAAAAGCAATTTCGTCAACTGAGTTGACTAATTCTACAATGCTTCAACCTGCCTATAAAAGATTAGGCGCAGGCTGTAAAATTGGTTACAACCACCCTAAACTAGGGCATTGGGGACTCGTACTCTTCTCGGCTAAAGACATGGCCAAATCCATTGTGCCGCCTAGTGTTGGAGCACCATTGCAACCCCAACAAAATTGGAATGGCAGCTTGCAAATGCAGAAAAATATTTTCAAGAAATTAAGTCTAAGTGCCGAGTTAGCATATTCCATGTTGTCGGAAAATACAAAGGTGTATGAGGCCAATACGGCCTTGCCAACGCTGCTACAATTTCGCAATGTGAATGCCTCTACTGCCCTTTACAAGGCCATCAAAACGGGCTTTACTTATGCCCTCAAACGCGGGTCATTGCAAATGAATTATCAAAGGGTCGATCCTTTTTACCGCACCCTTGGCGCCTACTATTTTAACAACGATTTAGAGAACATCAGCGCTGGGTTTACCCTGCCTTTCTTTAAACAGAAAGTTAACCTCAGCGCCAATCTTGGGGTGCAACACGACAATATTAAGCAAACCAAATTAAGCACCATGAACCGCACCGTTGGTAACCTAAATTTACAAGTAAATGCGAGTAAAAAATTAAACCTGAATTTTAATTACTCCAATTTTTTAAGCTATACCAATGTGCGCCCCTACACCGATTATCAAAATCAAATCAATCCTTACTTGGCTTGGGACACTTTAAATTTTAGACAGATTTCTCAGAACCTCTCCGCCTTTTTATCCCTACAATTGAAAGCAGATACTTTGGTAAAAATCAGTTTGACACACAGTTTGAATTATCAAATTGCGGCCGACCAACAAAATCAAAAACTCATCAATAGCAATGCTTTTTTTAATGCCAATCTGGCCTTCGCTTATCAACGCCTCAAGTCGGGCGAAACCCTTGTACTTTCAGTGAATGCCGGTCGCAGCACCGTGAACGAAATGCAGCTCTTGAACATCAGTCCTTTTGTTAATTTTTCAAAGCCATTGTTCAACAAAACTTTGAAGCCCACTTTATCTTTCGGTTATACCAATAGTTATTACCAAGGCGTTGCATCGGGAGGCACTTTTAACATGCGCGGTATGCTGAATTATACGTTTCAAAAAGTGCATCAATTCAGCTTATCTGTTTTGATGTTGAACCGCAGCGACCGCCCTGCAACTAGCTTATACACGCACCAAACGCGCAGTAACGAAACCACAGTGTCGCTAGTTTATTCAGTAAACATGGACTTTTTTAACATTCAAAAACCCAAAAAAGAGAAAGGAGTAGTGAGTGTTAAAGCAAACTAATTGGAGGCACTTTAAAGTTTTTTTAATGGTCGTGTTTTTCATTTTTATTTTCAGAATAAAAGCACAAAATTATCCAGTACAAACAACAGTATTCTTAACGCCTCCTTATACCTTAAGCTTGCCCCAATATGCGAGCAACGATCGCCTTACCATTCAATTGCTCAACAAAGATTTTGCAACCCCTGTGGTGCAAGTGTATTTGCAATTGCGGATTGATGGTCCGGGCATTACTTTAGAAACCAAACCTACTTACCGCTCAGCACTCCCTATAACTTTAATAGCGGGCATTCCAACACAACTGAGTGGTCAAGACATTGCCGATTTATTTAACACCAACAACCTTGTTCTGCAAGGACTCAATGAGTCGCAATTTTTAGCAGGCGGTTCCTATTTACCCGAAGGTTTGTATAGCTTTTCGATAATGGCCAAGGAATATCACAACGCCCTGCAAGTAAGCAATTGGGGCTCTGCCACCACAGCCATTTTCAAACACCTGCCACCCATCAT
>CAJBKH010000227.1 GCA_903953615.1 uncultured Bacteroidota bacterium | reverse complement strand
CAATGACGTTTGGCGAAAATGAAATATCGGTATTTTTATGAATCACTTTTATTTCTTCATACTTATCAAAGAAATCGCCATTGTCATAATACACATCTGTAAAAGATTTTATTTTATTTTGACTGAGGGTTAAGTTACCTTCAAAAGTAAGCTTGCCTTTCATAATCGATTTCATTGCGACAAGCTCTATGCCGCGTCTATATGAAGCATCGACATTCCTTCTGATTGGATTCCCTACATCGTTGACAGCACCAGTCAAAACCAATTGATTCACATAGTTCATATAATAGGCATTCAATTGTACAAAATGGGTGCGCCCTTTATTTATCCAACCCAACTCATAATCGGCCAACTGTTCAAACTTCGGTATGTCATTATTGGCATTGTCTGTAAAGTCGCTGCGCACAGGCTCCCTATTGCCCTTACTATAACTCGCATAGGCTTGATTCTTTTTATTCATTTGGTAGTTGAAGCCAAACTTTGGGTTGAAGAAATTGTAAGATTGATTAAAATTAACAATTGTTAGGTCAGAGCCGATACCTGCGCTACTGTAATTAATTTTCCTGAACTGCAATTCGGCTAAAGCTTTTAAGCCCTTTAATAAAGTATACTCCCCTTTAATGTAACCATTGATTTCATTCTTTTCGCTTTTAGCGCGATAATAGTCTTGATCGTTACCAAAAGGTTGAGCAATTTCTGCCCATATAACTTTTCCAAAATGTTTGCCTTGGTAACTTGTTGCGCCTATGCCCGCATTCAATTTTAAATTCTTACCATTGTAATCGAGCGAAGAGAAATTACCGAAGTAAATATTGTCTAGCCATTTCTGGCGCACCAAATCAGTGGAGGTAACGGTGTCCTTATTTGGACTTATATAATTATTGACACCATAATTAAAAAAAGAAGCACCCTCTTTAAACTCTTCATAATACCCTTTGCCTGTTGTTGTAAAAAAAGAAGACTTAAAATTTAACTTATTAAATTGTTTTGCAACATGCAATTGATAATGGTTCTGCCAATAATTATCTGTTTGGTTCTTGTAAGTATAGTAATTATAGGTTCTGCCGCTGTTTAATAAATTATCTGCTTGTGGTTTACTTAAACCATTTCTATTAATGTAGGCTTGCATACCTGAATCACTGTTCTCGTATCTACTCTGAGGTGTTCCATACCAAGATTGGTAGGTTTTTTCTTTTCCTCCAAAACTCACCGCATTTACGGCCCACTTATTTTTATAGTAATTTAAATTGAATTGAAAAGCTGATAAATTACTACTGGCCCTATCGATATAACCATCGCTTACTATTTTAGATAAGCGACCACTAAAAGAGAAATTACCAATTCTGCCAGTACTGAATTTTAAATTGCTTTTTGAAGTATTGAAGGAACCATAAGACTGTTGTATTTGAAAACCAGGCATGCTGTTGTTCTCGATATTGTTAATACTGATATTGGCACCAAATGAGCCATTGCCATTGGTACTGGTTCCCACACCACGTTGCACTTGCACACTATTTGTAGAACTGGCCAAGTCGGGCATGTTCACCCAATACACACCATGGCTTTCTGCATCATTAATTGGCACCCCATTAATGGTGACATTAATACGTGTAGCATCACTGCCTCTTATGCGAATACCTGTATACCCAACGCCAGCACCTGCATCGCTGGTCGTAACAGCCGATGGTGTATTGCCAATTAGGTAGGTAAAATCTTGCCCTAAATTCTGTGCCCTTAATTCTTTTGCATCGATATTGGTATAAGCAAAGGCATTGTTTTTATCGACCCGCGTAGCTTTTAAGATATAACCCGTTTGCTCAATGGGTTTTTCTTTTAGTCTTATGGTTTGTTCAATCGTTGTTGATTGAATGGTTATACGCGACTCCCAATAGCCAAATTTTTGAATCACCAAGGTGTATGATTTCCCTTGGGCTAAATAATACTGATTTTTATTGGGAATAAAATTAGTAGAATCGGTTCCAATTATTTTGGAATAAAAATCTGTGACCGCATTACTGTCTTCGTCAACACAAGTAAATGTGAAATTAAATTGCGGGATTTTGTTTTGAGCACTTGCACACAGGCATGTAAACAATAGGATTAGGGTGAACTTTATTTTCATTTGATTTTTAAAAAATAAAGTTGTGGGGTTTGAAATTAATAACACAACAGAAGATTGGCTACTAATTTTAGTTTTTCCTGTCGCAGTAATTACACTTATCCAGGTATTGTGGGTTTAATCTCAGCTAAATATTTTCAGCACCCCAAAACTTTGATGCAAAGGAAAGCAAAAATTTGAAATAAGATTTGAATAATTTTATACAACTTATTTAAGTTGTTCAGCAACACTGTATAACAATGCCTCTTCAAACGGCTTCGCCATCAGCTGTAGACCTATTGGCATATTGGTGACACTATCTATGCCCGCAGGGATAGAAATAGCTGGTATGCCCGCTAAATTAGATTGTACCGTAAACAAATCTGCCAAATACATGGCCACTGGATCACTAGATTTCTCGCCTAACTTAAAAGCAGGTGTACTTGTTGTAGGGGTTAATATCAAATCATACGTTTCAAAAATCTCTAAGGTTTTTTGACGGATGAGTTGTCTTACTTTTTGCGCTTTGGTGTAATAAGCATCGTAGTAATCGCTGCTCAAAACAAAAGTACCCAACATGATTCTGCGTTGCACCTCTGGACCAAATCCTTCGGTTCTACTTTTCTTAAAAGTACTTTCCAAATCGGTAGCATTCGCACTTCTATAGCCATACATTAAACCAGAAAAGCGACTTAAGTTACTACTCGCTTCGGCAGTGGTTAATACTTGGTAACAAGGTACCATGGCATCGAGGTATGGAAAATCGATTCCATTCACTTCATGTCCCTTGTCTTTTAATAACTGAATATAACTTTCGGTACTCGCCTTAATTTGAGGATCGAGCCCTTTATTATTTAAACAATCGTTGATGTAAGCAATTTTCAAAGTTTTACTTTGTGCAATTACTTCGCTACTATCGGCCTTTCTTTTGGCCATGGTGGCGTCGTTCTCGTCTTCCCCAGCAATGATGCTCATCAACAAGGCCATGTCACTTATGCTAGCTGTAAACGGACCAATTTGATCGAAACTACTTGCAAAGGCAATTAAACCCCAACGACTGATGCGACCATAAGTTGGATATAAGCCATAAAGACCCGTAAAGGCTGCTGGCTGTCTGATAGATCCTCCGGTATCACTACCCAATGATGCTAGACACATATCCGCTTGCACAGCTACTGCACTACCACCACTACTGCCGCCTGGCACACGGCTGGTATCGGCCGCATTTAACACAGGACCGAAAGCAGAATTTTCATTCGAAGCACCCATAGCGAATTCATCGCAATTGGTACGACCAATGATAATCGCATCTTCGGATAACAAGCGTTCGACAACGGTTGCAGAAAAAAGAGAGGTAAAGCCGCCTAGTATTTTGGATGATGCAGATGAATGATGGCCTTTGTAAACAATATTATCTTTAATGGCAATGACCATGCCCGCTAATTTACCAGCAGTTTTATTTTCTATTTTTTGTTGAATAGAAAGCGCATTGGTTTTTGCTTCTTCAGAAAAAACTTCTAAAAAGGCATTTAAACCAGCGTGCTGATTGATTTGCTCGAGATAATAATCGACTAAAGCAGGTAATGTAAGTTGACCAGCAGAGATTTCAGATTGAATGTCTGCCAGTGATGAAAAGCGTTTTTTCATGCACCCAAAAAATACAGCAATTATTTAGCGTCAGTTGAATTGTCCTGAGGTTTTTCTTGCATGCCCTTTTCAATTTCGCTTCTAACATTGTTTTTAGCATTTTGAAATTCACGCATTCCTTGGCCAACACCACGCATTAATTCTGGAATTTTTTTACCACCGAAAAGAATAAGAATCGCAACAATTATTAAGATAATTTCCGTTGCTCCTAGATTTCCCATATTATTAATTTATTTAATTTAATGCAAAGGTAACGAATAATCAGCATTTGCAAGAAAATTATTTAAACCTCGAATTGCCCCCTCCTTTTGGGATTAAGTCAGTTTATAGCCAGATGCTAATAATATCCCTATTTCTTGGGTCCCTTTGGCTGCAATGGTCGTACTTCTAAATTCACTTGGTGAAAATTGTCAGGTGTTTTCAATGCATATACCATCATTGCGGCCACATCGTGGGGCATTAACATGTAATCGTGGGGTTGAATGTTTGGACTGTTGCGGAAGAAATCTGTTTTTGTAGAGCCCGGATAAACGCAGGTTACTTTGATTTTAAAATCTCTCAACTCGCGCCATAAACTCTCCGAAAAACCTTTCACCGCCCATTTGGTAGCGCAATAACCGCTTACCATTGGCATGCCTTCTAAACCTGCAGTACTGGCGATATTAATAATATGACCATGACTATTGGCTTTCATTTTTGGCACGGCTAAACGGGTGCAATAAAACATCGCGTTTACATTGGTTTGCATCATCTCGTCCCACTCCGACATGGGTAAATCTTCGATATTGCCAAAATAACCAAGACCAGCATTGTTAATTAGAACATCTATTTGATGATTGGTACTTGTACAAATTTGATGAAAGGCTTTTTCTACCGCTTCATAATTTCTAACATCGGTTGGAATGAACGTAAAATTGGGATGCGTTTCAGGATAGGCATTGCGACCTAAACCAAACACCTTAGCGCCTTCTTCTAATAATTGTTGACAGAGGGCTGCACCAATGCCTTTGCTTACACCTGTTACCACAGCAATTTTATTCAATAGATTCATGGCACAAAGTTAAGCGAAGCAAAAACCTTTTTACAAATTTCTTTGGGCTTATGTGAATGAAATTTAGAAAGCTTTAGATAAATTTTTTTGATGGTTTTTAAATACCTATTTATTCTATGATGATGTCGAGGCGAAACAACAGACCTGTTAAATCCATTTTAGAGAACTTTGTTTTCTTTAATGTATTCATGGTGGGGTCGATTAAAAAATTGCGGGAAGTTGTAAAATCTAAACCCGTTAAATCGGTGTTGGTGAAAATAGAATCATGCCAGTCGCAATGAGATATAACTGCCTTTGATAAATCAGTTTGGGTAAAATTAGCCCCATGAATTTTACAGTTATCGAAACTGCTTTTGTTCATTCGTTTTTTATCGAATGAGGTGTAATCCATGTTGCAATTTTTAAAATGCACTTCGAATAAAAAATCTTTAGAAGGCGAAAAATCGGCTCCCATTAATTTGCAATCGTTAAAATGAATGTCTTGCAAGCCACAAAAATTAAAACGCATATTGCTAAGATTACAATTGGTGAACTGGCAATCGATAAAATTAACATCCGATAAGGCTGCAAAATTGCAGTTGATAAATTCACAATTTTCGTATTCCAAACGCTCGCTTTTTTCAATTGAAAAATCAATGCCTTGAAGGGTTTCAGAATAGGTGCGTATTTTTGCCTTTTTATTGCTTGCCATAGCAAGGCAAATCTAATAAAAATAATGTAGGAAATACCAAATGGTTTCAACAAACTAAGTCAATAAAGTGGTAGATGTTTCGATGATTAAGCTGATGCTTGATTTGCTTTCTATAAAATTTGAGAGCATAAAAAAGGGTGCAGATGGATATACTTATATCTGATTTTGGCTGTTGATTTACTATGGCAAATAAATATCTTTTTCAGGTTTGCGGAAACTTGGTTTCCAAGCAAGGCCAACTGTCACTTGGTGTACCCAACGCGAGGGGGTTGCGAACATCAGTGAACCTTCAACAAACAAACCAATGTAGCGGTAGTCGGAGCTAAAAATAATTAAGTCAGATTGAACACCCAAGGAAGGGGCAAAACGGGTTTCGATATAGGACTTTTTGGTCAATGTATTTTCGTAACCTACCGAGCTATAGCAGAGGCCTGGACTGATAGAAAACTTGGCAATTTTGTAAGTCCTGCCAAACCCATAATTAAAGCACAAGCGACTTTCCTTCATGTAGCCATTATCAATCACCCCTTTATTAATGCTCATGTTCAAATCGACATGAACAAAATCGCGGGCATTGAAATAACTCTCGCCCGATAATTTTACATAGATTCCTGGCTTAGGTAATCTAAAGCCATTAATCGAAGAATCTTTGGCAGGTTGCATATAAATGCGACTAGCACCCAATGATAAAATTAAACTACTTGGAGGTACTCCCATACCCATCGCATTGGCACTTATACCAAATATCATAACAAAACAAATAATGCTGCACAATTTAGTATTTAAGTATGATTTCATTTTACAAAGTCATAACAAAGTTAAGGGAAAGGATTTAAATATTTCCTTAGACACTTAAGATATCTAATTTCAATTTAGAACCTTTCAAATACTGGGCTAAACCCTTTGTATATTTAAAGAAATAAAGCTTTAATCCTAATTATTTGGATGTCCTGCAGCTAACCAATTTTTAATGGCCGTGATATCGCAATCGGACAAACTGCCGGCATTCTTTGGCATGGCAGAGAAGCCTGCCGAGTGAAGGATAGATCCTTCTAATTTACTGTAGGGAATGGCTAAGATGGTTTTGTCATAGCTCGATAAATCATAGCCTCCACCTGCATCACTAGCAGAGTGACAACCAACACACCATTTATTTAAAATGGGTTCAATTCTCGCTTTATAGGTGAAGGTTGAATCACATGTTCTGCAATTCGAACTATTGGGTGCACCTGATTTGATCCAATGCTTAATTTGATTCTTCTCATACTTTGTAAATTTATGATATGGTGAGGGTGGCATTTCACCTGAGTTAATTTGCGTCCACGATTCGCTTTGATAAGGGTGATTGGCTTTGATGCTTTTCATGATGCCTTCGTAATTACTTAAATCGAGGTCCTCCTCCTTATCGATTCCATTATGACAACCTGATTGCGTGCAATTCGAAACGAATAACGGCAAGATATCTTCCTTAAAACAGATATTGGGAGTTGCTACTTCGCTGGTGCAATTCGTTAGAAACAGAAAAGAAGCAAAGGAAACAAAAAGGATGGCAGAAATTTTAATCTTCATGTGTTTTATTAACTACGGCAAAGTTTATACCACACTATTAAAATCATACTGATTATTATCATGACCACATTAATAAAAATGGCTTTAATTTTATAATGAATTAAAAAAATACCGTTTAGTATGTTTTAACGACCTACTTTATTTTTTTGATAAATAAAATAATTTTCCTCGTTGTGATGGTTCTGATTGAAGGAATCAATCAATTGGTATTGCTCATAAAAAGCTTTGCTGGCAGATTTTGACACTTCAAATTTTTTGCCATAAGAATAGCTGAAAATAGTATCTAAAACTGGTATTTTTTTATCAAATACTACGAAAACTTTTTCCTTTGATGGGCTCAATTGATTGGCCTTAAACATCAAGGTTTCCAAATTGAGGTAAGCTTGGTTGGCTTTGGTAAAGTGTACATAGGTGCCCCACCGGTTTTCCCGCGGAATGAAATATGGCTTGTTATGATAGTACAATACCCCCTCCATGGTAAAATCGGGTTCGGCTATTAAAACAGCACTTTCTGTTAGGTTCTGTTGACACCAATTGCCAAACCTTTTGCTTTCGCTGCGATAGGAAACAATATCATCTCTGTATTTTTCATAGCCCTTTAAGACTTGTACCCCCAATACAAAAACATTAACTACAATACCTGTTAACACTAACAAACTGAGCATATTTTTACGTGCTAATGTTGCTTGTATGGTATCGTATTGCAACCAAGCAAAGACCACTACTGTATAAAAATACATGCCTTGGTGGTGCATTAAATTACCCTTAATACAAATCGAGAAAAAAACCATTGCCAGTAAAGCAAGTGTTAAAAAAAGTACAGTTTTTAATTTGGGTAAAAATATGAGCAACCCTCCCACTAAAAGAAGACTCAATGCATAAGCACTGAAATGCATCTGATAGTTCAGATAATCATCGAAACCGTAACCAATTACCCAAAGTTCTTTGATAGAAACAAAGTCGATGATTTTTTTAGACGCCACCAATGAATTTGCATCGGGCAGCATGGTGTAGAAACTAAAGCCAATGGCTGCTAGTAAAAGAATACAAGATAGTTTTAAAGCGGTTGTGAACCCATTGACGTTTTTATATTCTAAGAAGGTATAAGCACCGATTAAACCTACCAACATGGTGGCGTATACATTGGTTAGGGCCGCCAATGAAAGCCAGAAAAAAGCAAGCGCAATTTTATTTGGGGAACGCGAAAACGAATCGGCATACAACAACATAAAAAAGGCACCAATACCATAATTGCGTGCATTAATCCCGTATTCATATAAACAATAAACGCCAAAAATTAAGAGCAATTTAATGAGTAAGGGAAATGGCGAACGAAACATTACCATGAGCACAATACCAAAACTAAAAATAAAACTCACAAGTGGTAAAACCCATGTGGCATTAAAACAATTATAGGCCAGTTTGAGTGCCGCATACCAAAGGATAGGATGCCCTTCGTTTTTTAAATAGAGTGGCAGCTCGGCAAAAGTGGGTGCACTAATGGCAATTGACAAGGCCCGCATTTCATCGCGCCAAAACTCATGCTTACTTAGACCTACGCCAAAAAGTATTAGCCAAGCAAGTATACTTAAAAAAACAAGTAGTGATTTTTTATTGTTAAACACGTTCACAATTTAATAGGCTAATGTTTAACAATGTTAATCCTTTTTTAGCGACTCAAATACATGCTTTTCTTGCTGTAAATTTCTCTGAATTCAGGGTCTTTGGTATCTTTTACAAACAAGATAGATTCGCCTGTACTCTTCATCTCAGGGCCTAACTCGCGGTTCACATTTGGAAATTTATTAAAAGAGAAGACTGGCAATTTAATGGCATAACCTTGCTCTTTTCTCACAATGTTAAAGTCTTTTAATTTGTTTACGCCTAACATTATTTTGGTAGCAATATTGATATAAGGCACATCGTAGGCTTTACATATAAATGGCACTGTTCTACTCGCTCTTGGATTAGCTTCGATTACATATACCTTCTCATCTTTAATCGCAAACTGAATGTTTAACAAACCGCGGATGTTCATTGAGAATGCTAACTTTCTACTGTAATCCTCCATCAGTTGTTTTACATTTTCACTTAAACTAAAGGGTGGTAAAACGGCACTGCTATCACCGCTGTGAATACCCGCAGGCTCGATGTGTTCCATCATACCTATCATATGGCAATCTTCTCCATCGCATATCACATCACATTCGGCCTCTTCTGCTCTGTCCAAGAAATGATCAATCAATACTCTATTCCCTGGCAAATCACCTAATAAACCGATAACAGCATTTTCTAAATCTTCATCATTGATTACAATTTTCATTCCTTGTCCACCTAACACATAACTCGGGCGAACCAATACAGGATATCCAACTTCGTGTGCAATATTTACAGCCTCTTCTGCTGTTTCTGTAACACCGTATCTAGGATAAGGGATGTCTAATTTTTTCAATAAATCACTGAATAAACCGCGGTCTTCGCTCATGTCCATATCAGGGAATGCAGTTCCAATTATTTTGATGCCGCGTTCATGTAATTTCTCTGCTAATTTAAGTGCTGTTTGACCGCCTAACTGCACGATGACACCTTCCGGTTTTTCAAGCTCTATGATTTCCCATAAATGTTCCCAATACACTGGCTCGAAATACAACTTATTGGCCATATCGAAATCGGTACTAACAGTTTCAGGATTACAGTTCACCATAATGGCTTCGAAGCCCGATTCTTTGGCGGCTAATAAACCGTGTACACAACTGTAATCAAACTCTATCCCTTGACCGATTCTATTAGGACCACTGCCCAATACAATGATTTTCTTTTTATCTGTTACGATGCTTTCATTCTCACCTTCGAAACATGAGTAGAAATAATTGGTTGGCGATGGGAACTCAGCGGCACATGTATCCACCATTTTATAAGTACGTGTAATGCCCATGCCTTTGCGTTTTGCGTACACATCATCCTCGGTACAATTTTTTATTAAGTACGCAATTTGATAATCGCTGTAACCCTTTTTCTTGGCCGAACGCATTAAAGCTTCTGGTAAAGTATCGAGGGTGAATCTTCTAATTTCCTTTTCAGTATTGGTTAAATCGAGCATTTGCTCTAAATACCAACGATCGATGCGCGTTAACTTTTGAATCGTTGTTAAAGGCACACCCATATCAATGGCATCTTTTACATGGAACAAACGGTCCCAACTAGGATTCTCTAAACTGTGTGCTATTTCTTCTAGGTTTCTAATGCCGTTTCCATCGGCACCTAATCCATGTTTTCTAATTTCTAAAGATTGACAAGCTTTTTGAAGGGCTTCTTGAAAACTGCGACCAATGGCCATTACCTCACCTACTGATTTCATTTGCAAACCAAGACTCTTATCGGCTCCTTTAAATTTATCGAAGTTCCATCTTGGAATTTTGATGATCACATAATCGATGGCTGGTTCGAAGAAAGCAGAAGTCGTTTTAGTCACCGGATTCTTCAACTCATCTAAATTATAACCGATGGCTAATTTAGCTGCGATTTTTGCAATTGGATAACCAGTGGCTTTACTTGCCAAAGCTGATGAGCGCGATACACGTGGATTAATTTCGATGGCGATGATTTCTTCGTTCTCTGGGTTCACGGCAAACTGCACATTACAACCACCCGCAAAATTACCTATGCTGCGCATCATGAGAAACGCCATGTTACGCATATTTTGATAACAGGTGTCACTCAATGTCATGGCAGGTGCTATGGTAATACTATCGCCAGTATGAATGCCCATTGGATCTAAATTCTCGATGGTACAGATAACAGCTATATCATTTTTGTTGTCGCGCAACAATTCTAATTCGTATTCTTTCCAACCCAATACGGCTTGTTCAACGAGTACTTCATGTGTTGGCGAAGCTTCTAAACCAATTCGCAAGGCTTCATCTAATTCATTTTTTGTTTTTACAAATCCACCGCCTGTACCACCTAAGGTGAACGAAGGGCGAATAACCAAAGGATAGCCAATGCGCTGCGCAATTTCTTTACCTTCAAGTAGTGAGTTGGCAACACCACTAGTTGCTACACCTACACCAATATCAATCATCAATTGGCGAAACAATTCTCTATTTTCAGTTTTCTGAATAGCAGCTGTATCGACACCGATAATACGGATATTGTATTTCTCCCAAAGACCTAAATCTTCGGCTTCGATACAAAGGTTTAAGGCTGTTTGACCACCCATGGTAGGCAACACGGCATCAATATGTCTTTCTTGTAATATTTTTTCTATTGATTGACAGGTCAGTGGCAATAGGTAAACATGGTCGGCTGTCACTTTATCGGTCATGATAGTGGCCGGATTGCTGTTAATAAGTGATACCTCAATACCCTCTTCTCTCAATGAGCGTGCGGCTTGGCTACCTGAATAATCGAATTCGCAAGCTTGACCGATGATGATGGGACCGCTCCCTATTATTAAGACTGATTTGATAGATAGATCTTTGGGCATAAAAGAATAAAATTTGGCAAAAATACAAAAGCATTGCCGTTTAACAACGTAATGTGGACAAAATATACGATAATAATATGTGTCTTTGAAAAAACTATCGGTGAGAAGGATTAGGCGCTTAAAGCCTCACCTTGCCAATTTTGTTCCTCTAAAGTCCAAGCGTCTGTCAATGTCGTTTCGAGCCAAACTTTACCCGAACGACGGTATACCAATACGCCAATGCCATAAGCTT
>CAJBKH010000226.1 GCA_903953615.1 uncultured Bacteroidota bacterium | reverse complement strand
TAGCAGCTCTCATTACACGCAACACCGCATTATATACATCTTTTTGACGGGGCGTAAATTTACCATTCACAGGCATCACACGGGTCATATCGCTGGCATAGTTGGCGTAATCAACGCCACAATCTACAAGCAATAAATCGCCATCTTTACAAGGACGGTTGTTCTCTACATAATGCAAAACAGTAGCACTAGCACCGCTGGCAACAATTGGGTGAAACGAATGGCCATTGGCGGCATTGCGAATGTATTCGTGAATCAATTCGGCTTCTACTTCGTATTCCATCACACCTGGTTTTACAAAACCTAACAAGCGCTCGAATCCTTTTTTAGAAATACCGATGGCGTGTTTGGTCAGTTCCAATTCCAATGCCGATTTTTCGCTTCTCAAGCGTTGTAAAATGGGAGCCGCTCTGTAGAAATGGTGCAAAGGGTATTGGTCTTGAATTTGTTTTGCAAAATCCAAGTCACTATAAGGCGCTTTGTAAGAAAAGCGATCATTTTCGTTGAGGGTTAAATAAATATTTTCGGCATAATTTATTTTCGAGCGTATGGCCGATTCGAAATTGTCGTTCCAAAAAATAGAAATAATGCCCGAGGCAGCGGTGGCTTCTTCTTTGGTGTATTTATGACCTTCCCACACAGCTATAGTGGCATTGGTTTGTTTTAAGAACAAGCATTCTTTGTAGGCCGCTTCGGGACTATCGGGGAAAAGCACTAAGAACGTATCTTCCTGATCGATGCCGGTAAGCCAGAATAAATCGGAGTGTTGTTTGAATTCGGTGGTGGCATCGCCATTGCGCACATATTCATAATTGCTTCTGAAAATGGCAATGCTGTTAGGTTTCATCTGAGCCGTAAAACGTTTGCGGTTGTCGATGAAAAGTTGCTTGTTAATCGATTGGTATTTCATGGTGAACACTGTTTTTTGTTTGGTAGCTTGCTCTAATTTTAGCGTCAGGCTTTTAAAACATTGGCGAAAATAATGAATTTTACCTATCCTTAATAGCCTTTTTTGCACTGATGCTCAAAAGTTAGACGCTTTAAAATTAAAAGCTATTTAGGATAGGTTGTGCTGAACCGTGTGCTTTTCTAGGCATGGAAAGCACTCTGGTTCAGTAAAAAAATATAATTACACTTAATACTATAAAATGGGGTAATTTTGAGTCTTCAATTTAGGACATGAAAAATTTTTGGATATTCATAATAATACTAGGCATGGGGGTTTTGGAAACCTTGGCACAAGGAACGGTGCGCATGCAGGTGATAGAAAATGATTTCGCAATTTGGGCGTATCAGCAGCACAACAGCGTTTGTGAATTGGTTTACGATAAAATAGAAGCCAAACAATTGGCCACTTATAATGCCAAAAATTTAAAAGAAAGTAATACTGAAGGTTTTAGTAAACTAAAAAGTGAGGCAGTGGTTTTTATCGCCACCGATCCTGATGATCCAACGATTGGTATGGATTCTGGGATATTGGTCCCTCAATCGGAGAATTATTATTTCTTCAAACAATCGGGCGAGTATTTTTTGTTAAAGCCTTTTAAAGAGAAGTCGAATCTTTTAAAATTAAAGAAGACCGAGTTAATGGCTATGCTGAATCTAGAGCAACAAATGTATTTTAAACTGTATACCTCAGGTGCTATGTTGTGTTTAGATTCGATACCGAATGTTAGTCGCAAAGTATTCACCGATTTCAATGTCCAATTATTTAAATATTCTCAATTACCTAATTCGATAGTGTATGCGAATGATTCCTTAAAAACCAAAATGAGTATCGACCAAAAAAAGACCAAGTGTCAAGTAGAACGGGTGGTGTTTAGGTCAACCGATAAAAATGATCTTACCATAGGCATTGATTCAGTCATCTATACAGATTACGAAATTCGCGACACCAATATTAACCAAGCCATTATTGCCACTTTCGAAGTGAATGGCGTAGCTTCAAAAGTAAAAGCCATAGCAACGGGTATG
>CAJBKH010000225.1 GCA_903953615.1 uncultured Bacteroidota bacterium | reverse complement strand
TTTGTGAGCTGCTGTGGTCAAGATTTAAAATTGTTTAATAAATCAAAATATAAATTAAACAAAAAGTTCTTTTTTTAACCTTTTTTAACACTGTAAAATAAATTAAAGCTACTATAAATCAATTAATTATAAAAAATTATTGAAAAAAAAACCACCTTTTTTAAAAGGATTGTGGTAATAATTTTTTGATGCTAACTTGAACATATTATCAATCAAGAGATATGAAAAGTTTTAGTTTGAAAAGTTTAGTTTTAGTAGTTTTAATTTTGTTGGGTAAAAACACTTATGCGTGTAACATCGCACCAGCGTTCACTTATTCAACCACCCACACATGTGGTTTACCGTATATAGTAAAGGTGAAAAACACCTCTACTGGAAGTTTTAAAAATAAAGCCACCTATTGGTGGAAAATCAACAACATTTTAGTGGATTCTACCAAAGGGTTAGATTCAACTACTTTATTGCTTAAAAAAGTTGGCAGTAACAGCATCAAATTGTTTGTTAAAGATTCAAGTGGTTGTATCGATTCATCGGCAGCTGCTTCAATTACTGTTTCAACTAATGCAAAATCAATTGTCGATCAATCTGGTAATGGTACTTACAATCCATTTTGGATTAACTGTATACAATACATTGCCGATCCTGATACATTCTCTGTAAAAGTAGAATCAAGCGATACCTTAAAGAAATTAAAAATATTTTGGGGCGATGGTTCTATGGATACCACCGGTACTGATTTTGCACCAGGCAAAGTAAAGAAGCATTTATACAACCAATTAGGTGTGTTCACTTTTAAAGTGGTTACTAAGAATGGTACTTGTATCGATACTGTATATGGTACTGCTTACAACCAAAGACAACCTACCGCGGGTATCGTTGGCCCTCCTTCTGGTTCAAACAGAGGCTGTGTGCCTTTCGTATTAAGAATTGTAAATGCTTCTTATAATATTTCTGATAACACAACCTTCGATATCGATTGGGGCAATGGTGATAAAGAAACTAAATCAGCTGCAAGTTTTGCTGATACCATTTATCACAAATATGTAAAAGGTGTTTGTAATGCGATTTTGCAAATCAAAGCGAAAAATGCTTGTGGTAGTTCATTGGCTACATGGAATCCAGTTGATGTGAGCGATAAAGACAAAGCGTTATGGACTGTTACTACAACTTGCGATCCTACCAAGAATTTTATTTTTCAGAATGCTACCAATGACAAATATTGTTTATTGCCAGATTTGAAAGAATACTTTTGGGATTTTGGTGATGGCACAACTGTAGGTTGGACCAGCAGCAAAGCGGATCAATACCACAAGTATGCTAAAGAAGGTGACTATATCATTACCTTGATTTCAAAAAATGGCTGCGGAAAAGATACTTTCAAATCAAAGCTTAGAGTTTATCATCAGCCTAAAGCTGGTTTTGTATACAATATTAACAGAGGTTGCAAGCCTTTAAATGTAAATGTTAAAGATACTTCAAAAGGTAGAGGTTATACCCGCACCTGGACCATCACAGATAAAAATGGTTCAACCAAATATACGGATTCATTATTGTCTTATTCATTCACCAATGCAGGGGTATACACTATCAAATTAAGAGTAGCAAATCAATGCGGTGCCGATTCAGTAACTAAAACATTCCGAGTGAATGATAAACCAACTGCAAAATTTGCAAACATTGCTAGCACTTGTATTCCTCAAACAGTTAATTTCACAAATACTTCTACTTCTTATTTTGTAAATCCGACATATGCATGGGATTTTGGTGATGGTACAACTAGTACTTCAGCTAACCCTGCTTCAAAAGTATATACCACTGCGGGTAATTACACTGTGCGCTTAATTGTTGGCGATACTTGTGGATTAGATACATTCAGTCAAACATTTACAGCTTTTGGTTTACCTAAAGCCATTTTATCTGGTGACACTGCTGGTTGCACTTTCGATTCATTGCGTTTCAATAACCAGTCAATCAATTCAAATCAATACGATTGGACCTTTGGCGATAACACTTCAGTTACAGACACTGTTAAAGGCATCTACAAACATGTATACACCACTGCTGGTTTGTTCAACATAAGATTAATTGCTGGCACTGGCGCAGGCTGTAAGGATACCGCTTACCACACTGTAAGAATTAAGCCAGGTGCTAAAGCACAATTCACCATCAACCAAAACTATGCGTGTACGCCTGCTACCTTCAAGTTTTTGAATACCAGTATTTATGGTAAAGATTTTAGATGGTATGCTAACAACAAATTAATTTCTACAGCTATCAATTTAACAGATTCAATCCTATACAACGATACCACTGTTGTGCGTTTGAAATTAATTGCTACAAGTGCTTCTTCATGCCAAGGCGATTCAATGGAGAAAGTATACTTCACGCCTAAAAATCCTCAAGCGATTATTTCTAATCAAGATTCTGGTTGTGGCATTTTAAAAGTAGTTTTCAATAACACTTCAACCAATGCTTATGCCAACTCTTGGAATTTAGGCAATGGAACAACTAGCAACAGTATTAATCCAACTGCTTTTTATGCATCTGCTAAAAAGAGAGATACTACTTACACTATAAAATTAAATGTTACCAACTGGACAGGTTGTAAAGATTCTACTTCAGTAATTGTGAAAGTATTTCCTGGTCCTACAGCAGCATTTGTTTCAAATAAAGCAAATGGTTGTGGTCCATTAGGCGTAAGTTTTACCAACCAATCAACCACCAACAATAACAACAATGTAAGCACTTTACAATACAAATGGATTTTTAACAATGGTAGCACTTCAACTACTACCAATCCATCTGCTACTTTCAATGCAAGCAAAACAAAAGATACTTTTTACACAATTTCTTTGAAAACTACAACTGCGAATGGTTGCTATGATTCAATTTCAAAAAGCATTCAAGTGTATCCTCAACCTTTCATTAATTTTGTGGCCGATAAAACAAGCGGTTGTCAGTTATTAAAAGTTAATTTCAATAACCAATCTAATCCACGTGATACTGGCTCAATCGCCATCATGTCTTTCAAATGGAATGCGGGCAATGGTCAAACAGGTAGTACTAAAAATTTCAGTGCATCATTCAAAGCAGCAGTTACCAGAGATACTATTTATAAAACCAAATTGGTTGGTTACAGCGAACACGGTTGTAAAGACAGCAGCATTGTGAACATCACTGTGCACCCTGATCCAAAAGCACAATTCAATTTAAATGTTGTAAAAGGTTGCACACCTTTGAATGTTAAAACCCTTAATAATTCAGTAGCCTACGATGGTGGTGCTTTAACCCATAGCTGGAAATTTGGCAACTCATTAATCAGTTTTGCTGGCGATGACTCTTTGGTTTACTACAATTACAAAAATAAAGATACCACTTACAAAGTATGGTACGAAACTACAAGTCAGTATGGTTGCAAAGACACTGCTACAAGTTTAGTAACAGTGCACCCAAAACCAGTAGCTGCTTTCACCATGTCAACCAAAAAAGGTTGCGCACCTTTACAAGTGAATTTAACCGATGCTTCTGTTAATCCTTACAGTTATTTTTGGGGTATTGGTACACAAATGAGTGGTGCTGCTGCAACTAAAACCATTGTATTGCCAGGTATTAAAATTTTCGATACGACCTACTATATCAACCATGCTGTAACTTCAGTAAACGGTTGTTTAAGTGATACTGTTTACCAACAAGTTTTAGTGCTTGGTCGTCCAGATGCCGACTTCGATTTAGCGAAAGATTCATTATGCGCTAAAGAAAATGTGAACTTTATCAATAACACTTTAGGTGGTTTTAAATACACTTGGAAATTTGGGGACAATACCACTTCAAGTTCAATTAATCCACGTCATAAATTTTATATCAATCCTTTAAGCTACAGAGATACCATTTACCATGTAAAACTTGAAGTAGTTTCTTCTGCTGGTTGTAAAGACACTGCAAAACAAGATGTGTATTTGGTGAACAAACCAAAAGATTTAATGGTATTAGACAAAACAATTGGTTGTACAGATTTAACCATTAGAATGAGTCAAAGTTCTAAAGCGTTTAAAACTGATTATTGGGAGTTTGGTGATAACACAGGCGAAGCTTATACTGATGTTGTAACACATACTTACACCAACGTTTCGAACATTACCTATTCTCCAAAAGTAACTTTGCGCAGATCACGTCACAATTGCTATGATACTGCAACTTCAATATTATTGGTTTACCCACGTCCAACAGCAGATTTAAAAGCTTCAAGAAACAACCCTTGCGATATTGGTTACTACCAATTCGTAAACAAATCTAAGAACTTTACACAAAACGAGTGGACTTTCAATGATGGTAGCGTATATGCTGCAGCTAGTTTCTCAAAAGTATTGCCTTCTTCAGAAGTAGTAGATACTTTCTACTCTGTACAGTTAATTGTTAAGAACAACTATGGTTGTGCTGATACTGCTGATATGAATATTAAGGTTAAACCTAAAATGAAAATTCGTTTTAGCAAAAACCAAGTTGAAGCTTGCGAAAAAGGTGTTGTTGATTTTAAAAATGAATCAGTGAACGCGGTGAGATATTTCTGGAAGTTTGGTGACGGTGGTTTATCTACTGAGATCAATCCTTCATATGTTTACAACCAATTCGGTTCTTACAGCATTATCTTATTTGGTTACGATAAAGATGGTTGTGTAGATAGCACAAGTGGAAACGATATCTTTAATGTTATTGAGCGTCCACATGCTGATTTCGATTACTTAATGAGAAAGCCAATGTTGCCAAATGCTATTGTTGGATTTGTAGGTAAGCCTATGATTACTTCAACTAACGTCAACAACTTGAAATATGAGTGGGATTTTGGTGATGGTTCTGTTAACAATGCAAGTAACTTTGTAAAAGACCCTGATCACACCTATGTGAGTGCGGGTAATGTTGAGGTAAGATTTACAGTTTACAACAAACAATGTTCTGATTTTATTGTAAAACCTATCTTCATTCAAAATGCTAAACCAATTGTAAAATTCAGTGCCGATAAATTCGAAGGTTGTGCACCATTAACTGTTAAATTTATCAATACAACGACACATGCTACAAGCTACCGTTGGATATTTGGTGATGGTTCAGCAGATTCTGAAGAAGAAAATCCAGTACACAAATTTGAATTTGCAGGTACTTGGGATGTTACTTTAATTGCTACGGGTGTTGGTGGTTCTACCACAGTTACTTACCCAGGTATGATTACAGTAAATCCAACGCCTAAAGCCGACTTTACTGTTGATCAACGTTTCATGAGCTTGCCAAATGCAAACTTCTTTATCAATAACAAAACCAATAATTCAATCGCTCAAAAATGGACTTTAACTGATAGCGTTGGCAATGTTTTAAATACTTCGAACATGAGAAACCCTAACTTCACTTTAAATGTGAGTGGCAGATTTGGTGTAACTTTAATTGCAACCAATGGTTACAATTGTTCTGATACTTTATTTAAGCCTTCTTACTTAACCACTATGTTGCCAGGTTATTGCTATGTGCCTACAGCATTTACACCAAACAATAACGGCAGAAACGATGGTTTCAAACCTTCTTTAGTAAGTGTTAAACCAGATAATTACACCTTCAGTATTTTCACCAGATGGGGTCAAAAAGTATTTGAAACCAACGACATCAATGAAGAGTGGGATGGTATATTTAACGGTCAGTTATGCGAGCAAGAAAATTATGTATGGAAAGTAACTGGTCAATTTGAAAACAATGATGAATTTACCTTCAGAGGAATGGTCGTCCTTTTGAGATAAGATATTTTGTGAATTTTATCGGCTGACTACCGGTACTTATTTAATATGGTTGATAAATGAGGGTTGTTCGAAAGAGCGACCCTTTTTTAATTTTGTTGAGAGGGTAATAATTAGTCAACTTATTTTTTGTGATTGGTTAAAGGGGGCAGTATGATGTAAATCATAGATGATGCTATTGATTAGTCTTATATTTGTTTAACAATAATTCGCAATACCATGGCCACTGCTTCAAAAAAATCGACACCCAAACCACTGCTTTCTAGAATTGCAGAACAATTAGTAAAAGATCAACAGGAGCTCGATCATTTAGCCGTTCAGTTGTCTTTAGGGAAAGCAGAAGTTAAAGATAAGTTTGATGCGCTTAAACAAAAGTTAAAAGCCAGTGTTCATGAATTTAAGGTCGACTTAAAAGAAATATACAATGACAATAAAGATTGGTCGGTAGGCTTTAAGGAAAAATTAAACCACCTTGAGGAGCAACTCTCGGCTTCGAAAGCAGAGACCAAAGAAGTATTTAAAGCCCAAAAGAAAAACATTGTTCATGCCATGGATTTGGTAAAAGAGGAAATAAAAAAGAACCCAGAGGTTCACAAAGTTTCTGATTTTTTCACAGCTGCTTCCGAAAAGGCCAGATTGCAAATCCGGTTGTTTGAAATGAAATGGGGCAGTAAAGAAAAAGTATTAACAGGCTTCAGAACCGAAATGAAAAAAGCCTCAGAAAAAGTGGATGAAATAATTGCAGATGCAAAGGTGAATAAGCAAAAAGCAGAAGTAAAATTTAAAGGCTTTAACACGGAGATTCATGAAGCTTACGGCCATTTTAAAAAGGCCATAAAATCATTGTAATATTTTTACTAAGGTGGAAATACCTGTGATTAAAACAAGTACTAAAACCAAAGATTTAAATTGTTTGTCATTCACTTTAGCAAGGATTTTTTTACCAATATAAGTACCCACTACACTGACAATAAAAAGTATGGGAATGAGATACAAATCGTGGTAATGCACATACCCATTTAAAAAATACACAACGCTCCGCGAGGCATCAATGCCTAAATCAATAATGGCAGAGGTTGCAATGAATACTTCGGCACTGAGGCCATAGGCTGCGAGTGTTAAGCCTCTAATGGCACCTCCTGTACCAACTAAGCCTGCAAATAAACCAGAAAGTATGCCACCTGTTACAGAGTTGGCGGTGGTTGGTTGAATGTTTATGTTTTTAAAAATTAGGAAAAACATACTCAATAGTATGAGAAAAATAGAGAGTATAAATTCAAGTAGGGTTGAACCTATATACTTACTTAAAAAAGCGCCTAAGATGACAAAAACAACGGCAGGTATACCAATGTTAATCAGTAATTTTTTATCTACTCCCTCTCTGAAAAAAAATATTTTAGTGAGGTTGCTCGACACATGAAAGAGCGCTGTAATCCCTAAAACAGAATGAAAATCGAGGAAATAGCCTGCGATGGGAATAAAAAATAAAGAGGAGCCGAAACCGCCAATGGTTCCAAGTATCTCTGCGAGTAAAGCGAGTAAAATAAAGTAAAAAAGATAATCCATTAGTAATGTTTATTTGAAGTCAAATGTACATTTTTATTTAAAATAAAGGGCATTGCCATCTATTGAAAAAGAGGTGATAAGTTATTCAGAAGGCCTTCCCAATAAGAAAGGCCCCTGAATATTCAACAACAACACTACACTAATTATCTTAAGAGGTGAAAAGTACCTCGGTGTTTATTATAAGCATGCGAAGGACAGCCATATTCAATGACATAGACATAGACATCCATTTGACAAACTTTGTCTTTATAGATGCCATCCCATCCTTCATTGGGATTGTCTGTTTCGAATAACAATTCGCCCCAGCGATTGTATATTCTCAAAGTATAATTCATGCCTGCTTCGTAGAAGGCCAATTTAGGAATATAGATATCGTTTAATACATCACCATTTTTTGGTGTAAATGCGTTCGGAACAAATGCTTTATAACGTGTTATATTGGGGTCAAAACAATCAAAGCTTATGGTGTTTTCAGTCTTGCAATTATCTCTGTCGCGCACCACAATTTTATATTGTGCGGGCGCACATACACTATATTTAACATCCAACATTTTGCGATCGCAATTCTGACAAATGCGTTCACCTGCCCAATTATAAACTTCTACTTGGTATGGCATGGAATCAAGTGCAACGGCGATGTTTAAAATGTCACCTGGATTCAAACAATCGGTTAATTTAGGTTCTGTTATCACTTTAAAATGGGGCCCTTGTTTAACTGTTACATAGCGCTCAAAATAGAGTGTACAATTAGCTACCAATAGTTTCATCTTTACTAAAAATTCGCCAGTGTCTAAATACACGTGATAAAGTTTACCAAAGTCAACTACTCCATCGCCCCAATTGACTTCCAACTGACCCAATTCATAGTCGCCTGTAATTTTTACTTTAATGGTGTCACAAGTAATTTCTGTAACATCAATTTTTAAAGAAGGGGCTGGCTCTACCAATATATCAAACGAATCTAAGCCAATACAAAATTGATTAGCTAAAAGTACACTGATGCGGTATTTGCCCAATGACTTTGGATGAAAGGTAAATGGATTTACAAGTGAGTCGGTTAATTGAGAATTGACAAACCAAAGCGGATGTAACAAATTAGATGGCAAATATTTTATATAAATTTCGCTACCTAAACACATTTTAGGTTGTGTGTTTACTAAATTGAAATTTGGTGCGCCATTTACAACGATGGTATCAAGCGTTGCAGAATCATTGCCGCAAGCAGAGAGTGCTTTGATATAAGGAACATAAACACCTGGGACTTTGTATTTGTAATTAACTGTTGCGCGATAATCTGAACCCTTCGTAGAACCGCCATCACCAAAGAACAAATTAAATGCTGTGCCTTGGGTACTGTTGTTAATGAAAGTAACCATGTCATAGTTGCATAGCTTTACTTTGTTTTGCTCGCCTGCCGCTCTTATCACATTTGGAATCACTTTATAAAAGGTAGTGTCCGTTAATACACCGCAATAATTGGTGTAAACGGTCATAATAATTGGAAATGTTTTTAATGCACTTGTATTATTAAAATAGGGGAGTTTTAGAATTTTATTCCTGCTAATTTCACCATTTCCATAATCAATAATAAAGGAATCGATAGGGCCATATGAAGCATTCACTAATCTTAAACTATCGCCATGGCAAGCAGGATTTAATCCTAAGATTTCTATTGCCGCTGTATTGCGTTGTGGAATGCGAACTTTTAATAAACTTGTATCCTTGCCACATTTGCTAATGGCAGTGCCTATTAGTTGAATAGTTTTTGATTGAAATGATTTATTAATGGCGATGCGAATTGAATCGCCTTGGTAAGTAATTTTGTTATAAGTAACGCTATACTTCTCGCCATAGCCTTTGTTTGAGAAATAGGCCAATAAAATAGTTGAATCGCAAGAGAGGGTATCGGCTATTACTTTCAACTGAATATTCGGTCCAGGATAAATAGTAATAGGTTTTGTTAAGGTATCAGGACAATAGGTACCTGCCATTAGACTCACCTTATATATGCCTGGTTTTTTGTAATAATAAGTTGGTTGGTCGGTGGTCGAAGTAGCGCCATTGCCAAAGTCCCACAAGATGGTTTTTTCTGTGGTGGTTTTTGTAAATATCACTCCACTATCTAAGCAGCCAGGGGTTATAAAAGTAAAATGGGGCGTAAAAGTATCGTGAACAAATACGTTCATTTTCTCTGTGAATGTACAAGTTTTAAAAACCGTCGTGTATTGAAGAGGAAATACGCCAGGTCCCGCCAATTTAGAATAGAAGGTATCTTGTTTTACGCCTGTTCCACTGTAAGTAGCAGGTAATAAATTATCGAGTGGTAAGGCCGTTGGGGTGCGGTAACACAAATGTTGATCAGGCAATTGTGTTGCACCCCCAAGAATTTCAACATTAATTGTAAGTAGGTAGCAACTTGAATTTTTATCAGATAAATTTAGGGGATAGTTGCCAGCAAGTTTGTTTTTAGATTGAAACAAACTATCACTGCTAATCGCCCCAGTCCATTGTGGTTTAAATCCTTTTGGAAATTGAAATAAACGATTGAGCTGTATGGTTGAATCGAGGCCTTGACAAATGGTAAAATCGTTTGGTTTTTTTAAAGGAGGTGCAACAAAAAAGGAATCTTTATTGGTAACTGTTCGACAGGTGCCGATGGAGGTAACACTAATATTGTATTGGCCATACTGCAAGCCTTTAAAAGTGCCAGGGAACAATGTGGTGATGGTTTGATTTTGCCCATTGCCACTAAAATGCCAAATGGTTTGTCGTGGCAAGCCATTCGTGGTATCTAAAAAATTATTTAGGTTGATATGGTTAGAATCGATACAATCGAGGATGGGTGAAATGGCAACCACTGGATTGATAATGAGTTTCAGTATTTTTTTGACACTGCGATTACAAGCCTTATTAAATGCTGTTTGTTCGTATGTGATAGTACCCTTGTTTTGCATTAATAAACGCACGGTATCATCATCGAGTCGCGAGCCACCAATTAATTGATAACTGCCAGGTGGCGAAATGTTGTAATGAATGGAGTCGCTGTGTTTGGCCCGATTAATTAAGTAAAGTGTATCGCCCGAACATACGACAGAATCTTTGTATAATTGGTAAACCGTGTTGACGATATCAAAACCCGGCTCAGGCTTTCTTAGGACTTCTATGGTTTGCTGGAGGGTATCTGACTTTACGCAGGGTGCGCTTGTACTTGCAACAAACTTGATGGTTTTTTTACCAGAGGAGTCGAAGTGAATATTCTGAGGTTCGAATGCGGTAGAAAATGTGTCGTCATAGAACCATTTAAATTTGGTGCTATCCTTACACGATTGGTTGTGCAATTTAATTTGATCGCCCCCACAAATCAGAGGATCCATACTAAACAAAGCCCTTGGTTTAAGATAAATTTTAATGCGCGAGATAACAGGATAATCTACCCCAAATGAATCATAAGCAATAATGCCAAAATAGAGATCAACTGAGCGCAAACATTTAGCGAGGGCTAAACTATCATCAAATTTATAGACATGCGAACCATTGCCTTTGGTGTAAAAAGTATCTTTATAATTTGGGTAAATGGGATTGTTAAAGTAGTTATAACTGTGCACGTAAAATTTAACAGTTTTGGCTGTATCCTTGGTAAGGTTTTCCATGGCCAAAGTATCCGCTTCGCACGATGCACTGAGTTTAACGGTACCCACTACCCGCATCCCTGTTTGGGGATTAGGACCTTGTGCTTTTGTAGGTATTGCCAATAAGAGTAGAAAAACACTAAAAAGAGTGTTTTTACTTAACTTTTTTAGCAAACTACTGCGCAGAAAATCAATTATCTGATGAATTGAACGCATCGTTTGGTGTAGTGTCGTGGGCCTTCGTTGTTGCCTCAAATCGTTAATTACGATGAAAAGTGAGCGAAAGGGTTTCAAATATGGCGATTATTTGTTAATAATATGTTGATTACCCAGGAATATTTTTATAAAGATGTTAGATAATGTTTATTACAGATTGTAAAAGATTTAAAAATAGCAATATAGATAAATGTAAAATTTTGTTGTTGCAACAACAATAAGTGTCCATTTCATAGGTATTTTATACTAAAATGATAAAATAATTAGTCAAAAGTTGACATAAAAAGCAAAATCTATCAGATTCTAATACCTTTTTTTAACTACTTTGAAAATGTTTTTTGAGTAGTTTCTAGACTAAAAAAGAAGGTGTGTATTTAAAATGCAAATAATTGAAGAGAAAGATAATGCTATTCTTATATTATAGAACCGTTAATGTTGTTAATTTTGAATGTACCTATCATTTTTCCGGATCAATGTGACATAGAACTTAAAATAAAAGCTATATAACATCTTTCGTCATATTGGCCCAATTATTCTTAACATTTAATAATCCTATTACCAAACCGAGTATACCTCCCAATATCTCACCCCAAATAGAGCCACCCACCCAAGCATATTTAATCTGTTCAAGAACATCGGTTGGGGTCCAAGGGAAATGTGATCTATAAAACTCTGGACTTAATCGCACCAACATCATGGCTAATAAGCCACCAATGGTATAGCAACACAATACAATGATGGCAATGCGTATAATATGTTTGAAAGCAAAAGCATAATCTGCTTTGCCTTTTGTAATCATTCCAAATCCAATCGTAAAAATAATGGCGAAAAACACCCCATGAAATAGTCCTTCTAAAATACCTTGCGCCACACTTGCTATCCATATTCCTTGAAAATTCCAATTCATAATTGTTTTAAAATAGTATGGACTCACAAAACCATTTACCATGTTAGTTATTGCGCCAATTGTTCCTCCCATCAATACGCATGTAATTGAGATTAGGAAAATATTTTGAATACTTGAATTTTGATTGGTCATATTATAGTTTAGTCAGTATACTTTCTTTTGTAGCGAAAAAGGGTAGGTTGATGGGACATGAAATCATAGTAAATAATTTCTAGTTTTTTCTTCGAAATATAAGAGATCACACAATCATAGGGAGGCCAATTCAAGGCCATGCCCTTAGCACTCACTGTGGCGCTATCCTTTAAATTAAAACTAAAGGGATTGACGTGTACTTTTGGCAATAAATGCACATCATAATTTGTTACTTTAAATTGAATGTTACTATGAAATGTGTCGAGTGATTCCCATTCCCCTTCTAAAAGTGATACATATATAAATTTGTCTTTATTGGCATTGATCACACTGTCCAAATTATTTTGTGCATAGATTGAATAATACCCCAAAATAAGGAGACCCAATAAGCTATTTTTTAGTATTGCCATCCAATTATTCCGTTTAAAATTCAGTTCAAACAAATATAATTCCTTTGTCTTGTAATTTTTATATTTTTTATAAACTAGACATATCAATATCAAAGCCGATATTAAACGTTTATAAACGGTTCTATTCGACTGTAAGTGCTTAATTACCGACTTGAGAAATCCAACGCCCCCAACTTTGCATCAACAAATCGGAACTATTGTGTTTTAATTTCAAATTCACTCACAGTATTACGACTAGAAGTAAAAAATTTAAATACATATATATCATGAAAAGTTTAATCAATTCAGTACGTCTAATGGGCAATGTAGGAGCAACTCCTGAAGTAAAAATGTTTGACAATGGCAGCAAGGTTGCTAAGTTAAGATTAGCCACTAACGAAAAACAAAAAAATGCAAAAGGTGAAACGGTTGAAATCACCCATTGGCACAATTTAGTATTTTGGGGCAAGTCGGCCGAGCTCATTGAAAAGTACATCGACAAAGGCGAACGCATTGCCATCGAAGGTACACTTGCCAACCGCTTTTATGAAACAAAGACCGGTGAAAAACGACAGATTACAGAAGTGCGTGTCGATACGTTTGAATTTGTTGGTAGAAAAAACCAGGCGAATTCCTCAGTTTTAGAATCTACCGTAGCGGATGATCTTCCGTTTTAAAATAATGATTCTAATTATCGTTAATAGCTTTATTTAATTTAAAGCTACTTTAGGATAGGTTTTACTGAACCGTTTGGTTTTCGTCCAACAAGTTAAATCGAAAACCAATCTGGTTCGGTTATAATTCTTGTTTTTTTTCTTTTTTATTTGATGAGGGTTTGAAGTTGTGTTAAGCTAAAAAGGTGCTCCATTACGGAGCACCCATTTGGCGTCTTTATACAGCATATATAAAAATATCTTTAATGCTCAACCACCCATTTCATTGCCTTATCATTTACACGGTCGAAATATAAGCCTTTTTTCCATTTTTTTGTAACAATATAATTTATGGTTTGTTATTTAACCACCATATGCTAGCATTTAAAAGGCTAGCAAAACTAACCCATAAAAGGTAGGGTAACTGAAGCCAAGCAGCAGCTTTATTGATGGTGTAGAAGCTTGTTATCATTAGTAGAATGCTTATCCACATCAAACCAATTTCAATCAAAGCAAGGCCCAAAAAATGAAATTGAAAAAACAAAAAACTCCAACAAAAATTTAGAAATAATTGAATCCAAAATAATGAGATGGCATTTTTCTTGTTATTTTTTGTAGTTGTATTCAGTATCATAAAAAATGAAATTCCCATTAGTAGATATAGGGTAGTCCATACCGGGCCGAACAAATAATTCGGAGGATTGAAACTTGGTTTAATTAATTGGGCGTACCAACTTGGGATGTTATTAACAGTTGCAATGCCACTAATAGCGCCAACTGCAAGCGGACTCAACAAGCAAAGGAAGAATTGTAAGATTTTTTTCATGTTGTTTGATGAAAGACTAACAATTGAATGCGTGAAAAGATTTAGGACTGAAAAATTAGTCAACAAAGTTGACCAATATTATTCTAGAATGGCTTCAATGCCTTGGGCTTTTAGGTCCGCCAAATGATCCTTCATTTTTTGATGTTGTTCTGGTGAATGCCCTTCCCAAATTGTTAATTCATCAACGATTTTTAACGGGTGACCGCTGCGGTAAGACCTAGTAGGATTCTCAGGAAATTGCTTATTAGTTAAATTGGGGTCGTCTTCAAATTGAGCAACCGTTGGTGTCACAATAAAGATTCGGCCAGGGCCATCGCCTAATGCCAATTCAGCACCCCAAATAGCAGCATCGAGCGTTGCTGTAAAGTAAACAAAATTGGCTTTTTTGTTTTGTCCATAATTAGATGCGTAACCAGGTACTATATAATTGCCAATTTTGAGATTGGCTTTGGTGCCATGGTAATAGGTGGAGAAGGTAACCATGCTGTCTTTTTTTGTTTCCATA
>CAJBKH010000224.1 GCA_903953615.1 uncultured Bacteroidota bacterium | reverse complement strand
TCTGCTCAAGCTTGGGCCGATGGTAAATTTACTGAAGAGATTGTACCAGTTGAATTAACTGATAAAAAAGGCAATGTGACTTTGTTTAGTCAAGACGAAGAATACAAAAATGTATTCTTCGATAAAATCCCTAGTTTGAAACCAGCTTTCAATAAAGAGGGTACTGCAACTGCGGCCAATTCAAGTACCATGAACGATGGTGCTGCTGCTTTGGTATTAATGAGCAAAGAAAAAATGGAAGCATTGGGATTAAAACCAATTGCTAAAATTATAGGTTTTGCTGATGCAGAGCATGCACCAGAATGGTTTACCACTGCACCAAGTAAAGCTTTGCCAAAAGCTTTGGCACATGCTGGTAAAACAATTGCTGATGTAGATTATTTTGAATTCAACGAAGCCTTTGCAACAGTAGGGATTGCCAATACACAAATTTTGGGAATTGATAGCAACAAAGTAAATGTGAATGGTGGTGCCATCTCATTGGGTCATCCATTGGGCGCTAGTGGTGCGAGAATCTTGGTAACCTTGATTCATGTATTGAAACAAAACGGTGGTAAAATTGGTGCTGCAGCTATCTGTAATGGTGGCGGTGGTGCTAGTGCCATGGTGATTGAATTGGCATAGGCTTATTCAGTGTAAAGCGTCTTGTTTTTTAAAACTAGATCGGGTATTTATTTTGTTAGAATTGCTTTCTTTTTTGTTTGCTTATTTTCAGTTTGGAAAATCTTTATCATTGCACACACAATAAATAGGGCATAGTTTTGATTATAGTAAAAGTATGAGAACGAAAATATATTTAACTGCGCTGTTGATTTGTTGCAAACTAAGTGGTTTGTATGCTCAGGAATATAATCCGCTCTTAAAAAAGTATGCGGATAGTTTGAGGTATTGCAAAATAGAAGTTCTGAAATACCAGTACAATGATTCCTTTAAGACCTTGTTGAAATCCATCTTAGATGAAGACAATGCGTTTGACTATAATTTAGATTCGATTAAAAATACCATTTCGGTTTTAGAGTCACTCGACAAAAAAGTGAAGTGCATTACATGGGTAATGACTAATGAGCGCGAAGAGTTCACCAATTTTGGTGTGGTGGTTTTCAGGAAAAAAGCGAGTGCAGAAACCAAAGTCTTTTGGTTGCGCGATTATATAGTTAACAAAGCCGATTCTATTTACGAAGACTTTCCTGCCGACCATTGGCCAGGGGCTTTGTACTACCAAATGTACCAATTCAAATGGAAAAAGAAAGATGCTTATTGTGTGGTAGGTTTTAATGGTAAGTCGAGCTTTATGAACCGCAAAATCATTGATGTATTGTGGTTCGATAAGGAAGAGGAGTTGCATATTGGAGCACCAGTCTTTTATCAATCTGAAACCGATTATACACCGCGTTATAGAATGTTCTTCGACCATGCCGATCAAACTACCATGGTTCTGCGTTTCGAGCCTGTTAAGAAATTAATTACTTTTTCGAATCTAGTGCCTTCGAATCCACAAATGATTGGTCAAAGGCAATACTACATCCCCGATGGTAGAATCGATTATTTTGAATTGACTAAAAAGGGCAAATGGATTAAGCGCGAAGGCTTAACTGAGTTTGAATTGATTGGTCAATAAGTCAACCATAATTTTTTAATGACTAGAAAATAAAAAAGAGCACAATTATTAATTGTACTCTTTTTTTATATTTTAAATGTCACACTGTCCCGATAGCTATCGGGAGTCGAAGCCTAACCGTTTGCTTTCTTATGATCCGCTAAGAACTTTGCTAAACCAATATCGGTGAGTGGGTGGTTCAATAAACCCATGATAGCATCTAAAGGACAAGTTACCACATGTGCACCGCACTCAGCAGCTTTAACAATGTGTAAAGGATTGCGTATGGAAGCTGCCAAAATTTGGGTATCGAAATCTTGAATTGCATAGATATCTGAAATTTGAGAGATTAATTCCATGCCATCCCAGCTAATATCGTCTATGCGTCCGATAAATGGGGATAGATAAGTGGCGCCAGCTTTTGCTGCAAGGATGGCTTGACCAGCAGAGAACACCAAGGTGCAATTGGTTCTGATACCATTGGCAGTAAACCAAGAAATGGCTTTGATGCCATCTTTAATCATTGGCACTTTTACTACGATATTTGAATCGATAGCAGCTAATATTTTACCTTCTTCTACCATGCCTGCAAAATCTGTTGAAATAACTTCAGCACTTACATCGCCTTTGCCAACAATGTTGCAAATGTCTTTGTAATGTTTCATAACGTTTTCAGCACCTGTTATGCCTTCTTTAGCCATCAATGATGGGTTAGTCGTTACACCGTCAAGAATACCGAATTCTTTGGCTTCTTTAATCTGTGCAAGATTTGCTGTATCAATAAAAAATTTCATTGGTACAAAAGTACAGCGCGCAAGTGGGAGCGTAGCCACAAGTTTTTAACAAAAAACGGGCAACCATATTTAGGCATTGACAGATTGCCAACTGCCAACTGCCAACTGCCAATTGCCTACTTTCCTATTTAACTTCCATCATCAATTTGCGAATCAATGGAGAAATCGCAATTAAAATAACACCAGCAACCAATGCATAGATGGACAATTGATAATAGCCATCGGTATAAGATTGCAACTTGGTCATTAAGGAAGCATTCGGGTCGGGAGAAGACATGCCAGCACCTAATAAACCTGCTGCGTATTGACCATAAGCACTGGCCAAAAACCACATGCCCATCATCATGCCGGATAGATTTTTAGGCGATAATTTTGTTACAATGGAGAGGCCTATAGGAGATAAGCATAATTCACCTATTGTAATGACCAAGTATGCTAAGGTGAAAATGTTTAGAGAGGTGATGCCTTCTACATTGGCGAAGAAACGGGTATAGTAGAACACATAAAAAGCCCCACTTAAAAACAAGAATCCAAGTCCGAATTTAATAACGGTGTTAGGTTCGAATTTTTTCTTGTACATCCATAACCATAATAAGCCAATGAGTGGACTAAAGACAATTACAAATAGTGAATTAGAGGTATTATTGACAATGTTTGGATCGATACTAAAGAACAACAAAGTGTGGTGTAAGTTTTTCTCAGCGAACAGTGCTAATGAGCCACCGCTTTGTTCAAAGAAAGCCCAAAAAACAATGGAGAAAATAATAAAAATAAAAGCAGCCATCAATTTCTTCTTGCCCGCATCTTCTTTCACTTTTAACAGCTCAAAAATAAAATAGAGAATAGCCAATGGTCCGATGGTATACATAAACATATCGGTGTACTTGGTGTTTTTTATCATCGCAAATATTAAAGGGATGCTCAATATTGAACCAACATAAACAGCAATCTCGCGTGTGGTGCGTTTAGCTGGTTCCATGTTTTTTAATGGAGAGTCGCCTATTGGGCCTAAGAATTTTTTTGTATATAAAAACGTAACAACACCAATTACCATTACAATGGCAGCAGCTAAAAAGGCATAGCTCCATGAGTGATATTTCCCTAGATAAACACAAATGGCACCACCAAGCAAAGCGCCAATGTTAATACCTGAATAGAATAATCCGAAACCAGCATCTCTTCTAACATCACCCTCTTTGTATAAATCGCCCACCATAGAGGAAATATTAGGTTTGAAAAAACCTGTTCCAATGATGGATAAGGTAATGCCTAAATAAAATAAATCTTGAGGAGAAAATGCAATAATCAAATTGCCAATAATCATGATGATACCACCAAAGAATAAAGACTTCTTGAACCCTAAAATCTTATCTGCAAAAATGCCCCCAATAAAAGTAAAGGCATAAACAAAAGCTTGTATGGCACCATACTTTAAGTTGGATTCTTGGTCGGTTAAGCCAAGTTGACTTACCATGAAAATAGCCAATACGCCACGCATGCCATAGAAACAAAAACGTTCCCACATTTCTGTTAAGAATAGGTACCATAATTGTTTTGGATACTTGCCCTCAAAATTTTGTATCGATTCAAGTGTATACTCTTTTTGCATAGAGACAATATTAAATAAAAAAAGCCTTGTAAAAAAATTACAAGGCTTTTTGAAATATTTTAAATTGATTTTATTTTACACCGTGCATACGTTTTATTAACCATCTATACATTGAAAGTAATAGAATTGCCGCAGATCCACTTAGTACGATAAATACACAAAAGAAAATAAATAGATTGTTAATTTCTATTCCTAAAAATGATGGAATTTTTGCGCCTGCTTCTGCAGGTGCTTCACCTGCACCAGGAGGTATTAGTGCAGATAAAGTTCCTGCAAATTTATTTGCAACAGCGTTTGCAAGGAACCAAGTTCCCATTAACAATGAGGACAAACGTAAAGGGGCTAATTTGCTTACCATACTTAAACCAATTGGGGATAGACAAAGTTCTCCCATTGTATGTACAATATATAACGCGAATAACCAGAACATTGCAATTTTAGTTTGAGAGTCAACACCATGAACAGCATAGGCAATTATAACATAGCCTATTGCTACTAATGAAAGCCCCATAACCATTTTAATTGGTGATGATGGTTCCATATTTACTTTTGCTAATTTACCCCACAATACAGTGAATACAGGAGCAAGCAAAATAATGGCAAGCGGGTTAATCGACTGAAACCATGAAGCTGGAAACTCAATCATGTTAAAGTCATTTAAATGTCCAGTAAATGTTAGTACAACCAAGATAACTATTATAATAATTTGTAAAGTCAAAATGAGTGATTTGCTCCACTCAAAAAACCAACCAAATGCTTTCATTAGGAAATAGAATAGAATTGAACCAACAGCTAGTACAAAATATTTACTGATATTGATATTTACAGCTCTGTCAACTTGAGCATCTGCAAATAATGTTAAAGATGCACCTGCTTGTTCAAAACATGCCCAAAAGAAAATAACAAAAAAGGCTAATATGAAAATAACAATGATTCGCTCTCTTTCATCTTTTGTTAGTGTCTTGTTGCTTAATAAGAGTATTGGCATAATTACGATTGAAGCATAAATTAAATATGCTATGATATCAATATTTGCAATTGTATTTGCGAGTGTGCCTTCTAAAGCGACATCTGAAGCACCAAAAATAGCTGTTACAATAAATTTAAAATTCAAGAGTCCAAAAATGAAAATAATTGAACCTATAATAACGCCATAAGTTTTTAAATCCATTTTAGCTTTAGGCATTCCAATAGGAGTCCCATCTGGACCTTTTAAATGTTTGTTTTTTAATAATTCAAAAGAAATAGTACTCAAGATCATTCCAATTGCTGCGGCTAAAAATCCCCAACGGAAATCATGGATACTGCCTCCAATTGGTTGGGCTAATGTTCCGCAGATAAGAGGAGAGAAAAATGCACCCATATTTATTCCCATATAGAAAATTGTAAATGCACCATCGACACGAGAGTCATTTTTTGGATATAATTGACCAACCATGGTAGAAATATTTGGTTTAAAAAAACCATTTCCAACAATTAACAAAGTCAATCCTGCCCACATAAAAGTTATTGCCGAAGGGCTTTGGACTCCATCCGTCACTGCACTGCCACTCATGAATAACAAAAATTGTCCTAAAGCCATTAGTAATCCACCTACTAAAATACTTCTTCTGTTTCCCCAAAATTTATCAGCAATATAGCCGCCTAGTAATGGCGTTAAATAAACTAAGCCGGTAAAACTTCCAAAAATATTTGAAGCAGTTGCTCCACTCATGAAAAGGGCCTTTGTCATGAATAAAACAAAGATTGCTCTCATTCCATAATAACTGAACCTTTCCCACATCTCGGTAAAAAACAGCAGGTATAATCCCCTTGGGTGCCCTTTTTCAGAGGCATTCCCTTTGTTTTGGTCGTCAACAATTACATCCATAAATTTATTCTTATTTGATTATTTAGTAGGCAATAATATCTATTTTTATTTATATATCAATTTACTCTTATAAATTCTTTTCAAAGTAGTTGCTAATTTTGGTGAATAAATGCAAACGCACTTTGCCACCGCGAATACCGTGATTGGTGTTCGGATAATAAGCAGCATCGTAAGGAATGTTCTTTTCATTCATGGCTTTAGCCATCTCAACTGCATTTTGAAAATGCACATTGTCGTCGGCCGTGCCATGCACCAATAAATAGTTGCCTTTTATTTTTTCAACATGGTTAATCGGTGAGTTCAAATCGTACCCATCTGCATTTTCTTGAGGGGTGCGCATGTAACGCTCGGTATAAATATTGTCGTAATAACGCCAGTTGGTTACTGGTGCGACAGCCACAGCGGTTTTAAAATAGTCGGCCCCGCGGGTAATGCAATTGCTGGCCATAAAGCCACCATAGCTCCAACCAAAAATACCGATTCTATTTTTGTTAACATATGCTTTAGATCCGAAATATTTTGCTGCTTCGATGTAATCCATGGTTTCGTATTTACCCAATTGTAGATAGGTTACTTTTTTGAAGGCTTCGCCTCTTCCGCCACTGCCGCGATTGTCGATTGAAATAACAATGTAACCTTTAGCTGCCATGTATTGGTACCACAAATAATTGGCACCCGCCCATTGGTTTTTTACCGTTTGGTAACCTGGTCCACCATAAACAAAAAAGATAACAGGGTATTGTTTGGTGCTGTCGAAATTAGGCGGCAATAAACGCCAGTAGTCGAGGTTTACTTTTTCGCTGCTGGTGAAAGTGCCAAAGTCTACTTTGCCAAAATTTTGTGAACTCATTTTGGTGTTCAATTTAGCGTTGTCTTCTAATACTTTTACTAGCTTACCATTGGCTTCGTAAAGGGTAAAAGTGGGTGCCATTGTTAGTGTAGAAAAATTATCGAGGTAGTATTGCATGCCTTGCATGAAGGTAACACTGTGCCATCCATTAGTGGTAGTTAAGCGGTTCATCTTTCCTTTCTTAATATCGACACTATAAAGCTGTCTTTCACTAGGGCTCGAGCCACCGCCTATCAACATGCCCGAAGTGAAATACAATAAACCTTTGGTTTCATCCAAGCCTTTGAACTCATCGATTTCCCAATTGCCGAAGGTGAGGGCTTTATCAACTTTCTTTACATAATTGTAAACGTATAAATGTTCCCAACCCGTTTTTTCGCTGCTGTAGATAAACGATTGGTTGTCTTTTAAAAAGTTAAGGTTGTCGTTAATGCTTACATAGTATTTGTTTTTTTCTTGTAATATCACCTCAGTCGCACCTGTTTCAGCATCTGCAAATAACAACTCCCACTCGTTTTGATGTCTGTTTAATCTTTGAATTGATAATTTACCTAGGGCATTGCTCCATTGCATGCGAGGAAGGTATTGGTCGCGCTCGCTATTGGTAACACATTTCACCATTTTACCTGTAGTTAAATTGTAGATGTATATATCAACGGTACTATTGTCTTCACCTGCTTTAGGGTATTTAAAGGTTTCGAGTGCAGGATACAGATTGCCATAAATTACCATTTCAAATTCCTTCACCTTGCTTTCATCAAAACGGTAGAAGGCTAGGTACTTGCCATCTGCGCTAAAGGTAAAACCTTTGCTCATGCTAAATTCTTCTTCGTAAACCCAATCCACTGCCCCATTGATAATGGCATTCTTTTTACCATCAGATGTAATAGCTGTTTCTGTTTTTGTGCTTAAATCGTAGCTGAATAGATTGTTGTTGTATACATAAGCCACTTTGGTAGCATCGGCATTAAAATCAGCATACATAATTTTATGGTCCGTGATTTTTTGAAAGGTATTATTACTTAAATCGAACACATAGGTATTGCTTGCGCCTGAGTGGCGATACACGGCTTCAAAACCATTGGTGACAATGACTATTTTCTCATCCTTGCTAAAGCCAAAATTTTCGATGGCAATGGGTTTGCCATTGTCCATGAAATTGGCAGTGTTAAAAATGTTGCCAATTTTGTT
>CAJBKH010000223.1 GCA_903953615.1 uncultured Bacteroidota bacterium | reverse complement strand
CCCTTTTGAGGGGTCAGCTTTTTTTTAAACTATACTATAAAACTTTAAAAAAACGATTAATGGTTGATGATCAATTTTTGAGTCACAGTACCAGTGGTTCCAGAGATGCTTAATTGGTAGATACCTGCTGCGAATTCTGAAGTAGGGATGCTAGTGTTCATTATACCACTGTAATTTTCAGTGATGATTTGTTCGAATACTACTTGACCCATTTGGTTCATCAATTGAATGGTTACTGGTGTGCTCATGTCCATGTTGTCAACTGATAAGTTAACGTTGGCATTGGCAGGATTAGGATAAACTTTTACAGTAGTTGAAACTGTTTCAGTAAATTTAACCAATTTAATGCTAGAGTATGAAACCTCACCGTTGAAGGCTACAATTTTCAATTTGTAAATGTTAGAAGTGTTTGGGTTAATATCTGTGAAAGAATAAACATTCATGTCGTTGCCATTACCTTTGCTGTATACAGTACCGATGCTAATCCAGTTAACAAAATCGGTAGCGTGCATGATTTCGAAGTGGCTGTTGTTTTCTTCAGATGCTGTCGTCCAACTTACTTCAACACTTTTGCTGTTTTTGCTAGCCACTGCATCGAAGTTCATTAAAGTTACTGGAAGTGGCGCCATAAATGTGGTTCTAACATCAGCAGAAGCTAAGGTATAAGTTGTACTTGGGTTAAGGTTGCTATTTGCACTCGATACGGTGATACTTGAGTTTGTGGCATTACCAGATGGAACACCAACCCATTTAGAAGAAGTGTTGTCATATCTTGTTAATTTCAAATCTGAATCTATATTGGTAACAGTACCAATTAAACTTTTGCCGGTTTTATTAGATATGTTAGCATCGTATCTTAATGAAATTTGGCCTGTGATACTAGTAGCTGAACTTGCAGCAGTCCAATATTCATAGCCACTCGCAGTTACTATTGCTGTTGAGTTTGCACCAGAGCCAGTACCAGGATCTATTGAAGTTGTAGAAGCCTTTGCGCCGGTGTAGGTTGCTTCAACCCATTGACTAAAGGTGGTAAAAGCGTTATTAACGTTTCTTGGGTCAAAAATAAATGGAGCGTATACTGTACCATCACCTATTGGAAACTCAAAAGTAGGGTAGCTTTGATTGATTAAGCCATTGCGTGTAAGATACAATCTAACTTTTGCATTTACATGGCTTGCATTACCAACGCCTGTTAGCGTATGCCCAGAAACATCAAAGGCTAAAAATCCACCATTGCTTGCTGTTATATCATGAGATGATTGAAAAGTTAAATTATCAGTCACCAATTCAACATTGTTTAATAAGAGTCCACCACCATTTATCGTTAAATTATTACCTGTACTGTTTAATCTTGAAACGCTGGTAGAAATAATTGTTGAAGCTACAGTTACTGTGATATCGCCTACAATAGTTTGCGCTGCACCATCTAAACTTAATGTTCCACCACCTAAAGTGAGGGTACCATCCCAAGTAATGGCTGTTCCACCTAAGGCCAGTGTGCCGCTTGTAAGTGTTACATCTTCTACTGTAAGCGTTTTGCTATTGATACTCAATGTTCCTCCGTTTACTGTTAAAGTGCCTGTCACGATAGTAGTCGTTGGAAGCGATTGATTAGTGGTTGTGGTTAAGTTGTTGTATTCAATTGTGCCAGAACTGAAAGTATACAAAGTGCCTGAATAGCTGCCTGTAATAATTAGTTTACTAGATGAATTTGTAGATTTAAGAGCACCTCCACTAGATAAAGTTGGTGCAGCAGTTGTCAATGTTCGGCCGTTTAAATCTAATTCTGTTCCAGAACCAGTAACTGTTAAAGTACCAGTAACGATTGTTGTATTTGAAAGTGACTTATCGCTATTAATGGTTAAGTTGTCGTATTTGATTGTGCCATTCGATAATGTAAACAAGGTGCCTGCAGAGAAGGTGCCTGTAATACT
>CAJBKH010000222.1 GCA_903953615.1 uncultured Bacteroidota bacterium | reverse complement strand
CCAGGCATTAAGATTCAATATCTCAACACTGAAACAAAATTACCATTTACCAATTTATACGCAACACCCAATACTTTGGGGACCGATAGAATCGCTGTTATGGCTGCCGTGGCGACTTTATATCCTAACCAAGCCAGCTTGGTTTTTGATATTGGCTCTTGCATGACCATTGACTTATTAGAACCCAACATGGAATACCACGGGGGCAATATTTCGCCTGGCTTGCAAATCCGTTTAAAGGCCATGCAGCACTTTACAGGTAAATTACCGCTTTCAGATTTGGAACACTTGCATTTACCCATGGGCAACTCTACCCTTTCGGCTTTGGCCAATGGGGCATTTACAGGTTTAAAAAACGAAATCGAGGGCTATATAGAAACAACCCTCAAACAGTATCCTGAAGCCAATATTATATTATGTGGAGGCGATGCACATTATTTTGAGAAACAGTTAAAATTTAAGATATTTGCAAACCATAACTTGGTATTGCTCGGTTTGTACCATTTGTTAACATTCAATGATTAAAATTAAAAAATTTGTTCTCCTCCTTAGCCTTTTGAGTCCTGCTTTTATAGCATCATCCCAAAACAACACACATTCGCCATATTCTGCTCGTGGCATTGGCGAAATAGAAGCCTATAATGGCGCATATAACAGAGCTTTGGGAGGCGTATCAAATGGCATACGCAGCACCCGTTTTATTTCATTCTCAAATCCTGCATCCATATCGGCTCTAAAACAAGTTGTTTTTGATTTTGGTTTCCATGCTGAATCTGGTCAATCGAATACAGCCAATGCTTCGCGCACCTATTACAATGGCAACTTTAGCTATATTGTTTTAGGCTTTCCAGTTTGGAAAAAAGAAATTTTAGTAAAAGATACCTCTAAAAAGAAAAGTACTGGCACAACCAAAACCAACTTAATTAAAACTTACAGAACCATATGGAGTTCGGCCATGGGCTTAACCCCCTACTCAAATATTGGGACTTCGTATTTTAAAAAGCAAGACACAACGTATGGCAGCATCATTAATTTTTATGCTAAAACAGGTGGACTCTCTCGCTTTTTTATCATGAATGGTGTTAATCTAACAAAGAATATTTCTTTGGGGCTAAATGCCTCCTATGTGTTTGGACAAATTAGAAATAACCAAGTATTTTTTATTCAAGATTCAGGTGTTAGCAGAGCCTTGTATGATGAAAGCATTTATCAATTGCGTGGCTTTAAATTCGACTTAGGTTTCCAAAGTCAGCACCACGACACCTTTACCCGCATCATCAATAAAATTTTACGCGATACAGTGGTAGATAAGAATGGCAAGCAGAGTATCATCGAGACAACGCAAACCATTATCAAACACAACGCCTTTAAATTGGTATGGGGAGCAACAATTAACAACCAAGCGCGATTGAACTATGATTTAAGTAGATTAGCTGTGAATGCAAGTAACTATTACTCATTTGGCGCGAGAGATACCGTGATCAATGCAAAAACAATTAAAAATCAAACCTACTTACCAACTGGTTTCTCCGCAGGTTTCTCAATAAGCTATAAGAACCGTTGGCTGTTTGCAATGGATTATAGCAGCACCCAATGGGCCAATCAAAAAAAGCCATTGTTTAGCGATATATTCACCAACAGTTCACAAATAGCCATAGGAGTAGGCTATAAACCGGATATTGATATTGAAAGCATGGATAAAAAAACGGGCGACCGTTACAAAGTGAATATTGAGTACCGTTTTGGTTTGAGACTAAACAATACTGGCTACAATTTCAAAGACAACAAAGGTATTATCTCACCATTAAAAGAAACTGGCATTAGTTTTGGAATAGGTATCCCGAAATTAAGAAGAGACCCTTACACCAGACAAGTATTAAAATCTATGATTAACATCACCGGAGAATATATTCACAGAGGTACTACAACCAATGGCATGGTATCAGAAGATTTATTAAAATTAACCATTGGTGTTACCTTAGGTGATATTTGGTTTACGAAACGCAAATTCAATTAACATACATATGAACGATAAACAAAAAATTGTGCTTTTTCTTTTTGCTTTGGTTTGTAATTTTACTTTTTTAGCAACCGCTCAGAGTGCACCGTGCGATTGTTCAAGTGAACTTAAAAAAGACAGCATTTTCCACAACAAAGCACCGCTTAAAACGACAGAAAAAGAGTCAACCACTTATCAATTAAACAACCCTGCCTCACGTTAATACGGCATTATGCGCTACATACTATTTTTCCTTACTCTTGCTTATCTGCAATCCTGTAGCAGCGATAAGGCCAAACAGAATGTGGCAAAGTCACTTAAAGCGGACACCCTCCTTTTTACACAAGAGGGCACCAATGTTACCATTAACTATACAGATTCTGGGCATTTGAAAGCTTCTATTTTTGCCCCTTCGTTGATAGGATTTAAGAAAGACGGGAATGATATCGTTAAGATGCCCAAAGGTGTTAAAGGCGATTTCTATAATAGAGATGGTGCTAAAGAAAGTATGATCACTGCAGAAAAAGGCATCTCTTACCAATCCAAAAAAATAACAGAGGTCTGGCAAAATGTGGTGGTAACCAATACTAAAGGAGAGAAACTGAATACCGAAAAACTCACTTGGAATCAGAACACCCAAAAAATAAATACCGATAAATTTGTGCGCATAACCACAGCCACAGAAATATTAACCGGTGAAGGCATGGAAGCAAATCAAGACTTTAGCAGCTGGGTGATTTTAAAACCACGTGGCACTATTGCGCTGAACACCACCCCAGCCGCCAAATAAAAATCAAATAGTCATGGACAAAAAAAGTTTATTAAGCTCACAAATCATTATTGTACTTTACTTATTAGCAGCAGCCGTTTCTTGTATTGAAATGATGGCACAATTTAATAAAGGTGGTTTCAAAAATCCTTGGGTGTATATATTATTCCTAGTCTTTATTGGTGCCGCAAGCATGTACTTCATCAAGAAAAAACAAAGGTTCGAGAATAGATAGGTAGAAGGTAGCTGCTATTAATAATTAACAATGCGGTCCCACAATTGTCCAAAGGCCTTTTTAAAATCCATTTTCGACATATCTGGTCGTATGGCTTTTACTGTTACGCCATGCTCGCTTTTTGTGAGTTCATAATAAAAGATCAAAGCTTCTTCTGGATTTGTCGCATTAAAGTCACTGCGTCCCCATTTTACAATGTACATCCTTAAAGTGTTGGCATCCTTTTGCTCGAGAAAATATTTACCTTGACTGAACCATTTCATGGTTTCTAGTTCCTTGCTCCGAAACGATTCTTCTAAATGCAGATTGCGTTGGTATTTTACAAATTCTATAATTGGATGCTTTTGAAGAATGGCGTATTCACCAACGATTAGTGTGGTATCGTTAAACGCTATACCGGTCCATAAAATACTATTAAAAATAGTTGGCGAGGTACTTAAAGTATTATAAGGTATTTGCTGTGCTTCTAATTCTTCTGTAAATTTTTGATGGACATAATATTTAAAACCAAAGGTTAAACAGAGGTAAGCAGTGCTCACAAAAACTGCGCGCATAATCCATGTTCTTCTTTTGGGATCATCGCGTTTAAAACGCAATGCCATAATTAATAGACCTAAAAACGGCAAAGTATACAATGGATCGATAATGGAAAGATTATTGAAACCGACACGGTAATTGGTAAATGGCAATAAAAGCTGTGTGCCATATACGGTAAATGAATCAAGAATCGAATGGCTTAACATTCCCAAGACCCAAAATAAGTACCACCACTTAAATTCTATTTTTTTGCGAAACGAGAAATAAGTAATGAGTCCCATGACTCCTGCCATAACAATATCTGTGAGCAAGGCATGGGTATAACTCCGGTGAATCATTATTTCCGTCAGGTCATCGTGCAAATAGGTTGTAAGAATGACATCAATGTCTGGAAAATCGCCGGCAATAGCGCCAAGAATTATGGCTTTGTTGCCAATTTTTTTACCTAATACCAACTCTCCGATAGTGGCACCAGCAACGATATGGGTTAACGGATCCATTTTTTTGAAAAACAAATGTAACCATATATCATATTCAATAACGCAATGTGAAAAAAATCTTTAAACCCCTCTCCCTTTCCACTCGGCCTTAGCAAAACGGGCATGCAGCAACACAAAAAGGATGTACAACTCGTAAAATGGCATTAACAAAATTTGTAAGTGTCTGAAATTTAAGCTCATTTTTAATTGTGTACCCAACATTAAATCAAACAAATATTTATTTAATATGAATGCAATTGCCAAAAGACTATGGGTATTGATGGCATAAAACAATAGGCAATAAAAAGCAACAAGTTGAACAACAACGAGCTTTTGCAAGCGGGTGTTCCAAGGATAGGCATAATATTTTCGTTTTGAAAGCCAACGGCTTCGCTGATGGATTAAGGCTTTAAAATTAGGACTTGCAGCCGTGTTCACCATGGCATGGTAATTTAACGTATAGGAAACTTTATCGGCTGCTTGATTATAGAAGGCATGCAGCAATAAATCATCATCGCCAGAGGCCAACTGCAAATGGTGCTTGTAGCCATTCAGTTGCATGAAGACCGTTTTGTTGTACATTAGATTTGCCCCGTTACAAGTGGCGGGCATCTTTCTGTTGAGCATGGTTGCGCTGATACCAACAATGGCCGCAGATTCAGTTTGTTGCAAGGCTTTAAAAAACGACCCTTCTGCTTTTAAATTAACAGGACCGCATAACATGTGAAGGTCTTCCTTTTCATAAATATAAAGCATGGTTTTCAGCCATTCTCTGTCCATGGTACAATCGGCATCGGTTGTTATAATCGTATCATAACTCGCATGGTTGATACCCAAAGCCAAGGCATTTTTTTTACCTGGCATATGGTTGTTTAAAATGGTAAGGGGCAATTTGTTTTTAAACGCCATCGCTATTTTAACGGTATCGTCTTCCGAAAAATCATCAATTAAAATGATTTCATATTGTTCCTGAGACAAGCTCTGTAAAGCAATAGAATGCAGGCAATTCGCAATATTGTCGGCTTCGTTGCGCGCTGGAATTATAATACTAACCTTTGTTTGAGGCCATTCACTTTTAGGAAAATTATTTTGTATCTGCGCAGTGATATAGCCTATAAAAAGACAATAGACGATGATTACTAAAGCTGCTATGATAAAGATTATACTCACACTTGTTTGTATTTAGCAAACATAATTAAAATGGCTCCAATTAACATTGGCACAGCTACATTAAAAACATAGACCAATAATCCAGGCACATACTCCAACCCTGAGATAGGCATGTTTCCAAAACTAAAAACCAATACGGGCACTGTTAATCGAAGCGCAACATCTGTTAAAATAAAATTAGGCGCTACCGATTGTATAAAAAAAATACAACTCACTGCCATGAGATGATGGAACAAGGAAGCCTCCATGCTTAAGCCAAAATGCCAAGCCAATAAGGCATAGGGCAATAAAAAAGTAAGATAACGCAAGGCCGAAATTAATAATACTGTCAATAGTTCGGGCAAGGATGTTAAACGCACCACATGTTTCAATTTTTCAATTAATCCATGGTTCAAAAAAGTAGAGAGCAATTTGAATTGATTGCTTGGCAATAAAAAATAAAATAAAAAGCCCAATAAAACAACCAAACCAATGCTCAATAACAAGGTATTCGAAAACGCAACTGGCTTCAAGTAAATGAAACTAAAAATACCCAAAAGCAAGGTGATTAATAATTGACTGTAACTGCCAATCACAGATAACAAACCCGCATTCAAGCGATGCGATGTTTTTACATACATTAAACGACCTAGGTATTCCCCCGTTTTATAAGGCAATAATTGCGCAACTGCAACACCCGATAGAATTGATTGCAAGGCTTTACCAAATGTCAAGGGATTGATCTTGCGAATTAAGTATTGCCACTTGAAAGTTTCCAAACTCCAATTGACCAAAGATGCCACGAATAACAAAACATACCATTGCAGCGGCAAGGTGCTTACTTGCATCATAAAATGCGGCAATGAAAGTTCCGTATTCTTGAAGAATTTTTTATACAACAACAAAGCTATGAGCATTGGCACTATCCATTGCACTGCGATGAAAATTGTTCGCCAAACCGATTTATCCTTTATCTTTGTTTTGTTTTGCAAAGGGTAGAAATTAGTGATTTTGATAAAATTGTATTGGGCATTGATCCCGGTACAAATATAATGGGTTATGGTGTAGTAGGCATCAAAGGAAAAGAACATGTGCTCATAAGCATTGGTATTATTAAACTCGATAAACTCGAGGACCATGCCATAAAACTCAAACATATCTTCGAACGCGTTACTGGTATAATAGATAGTTATAAGCCCGATGAATTGGCGATTGAAGCGCCTTTTTTTGGCAAGAATGTACAGTCGATGTTAAAGCTAGGAAGAGCGCAAGGCGTAGCCATAGCTGCAGCTTTAATGCGCGAAATTCCCATTTACGAATACCAACCACGTAAAATAAAATTAAGCGTAACAGGCAGTGGCAATGCCACCAAAGAGCAAGTAGCTGCCATG
>CAJBKH010000221.1 GCA_903953615.1 uncultured Bacteroidota bacterium | reverse complement strand
CCAAACTCATTTGGTAAACCTGCATTTGGATAGGCAGTGGTATACACCCATGCCACACGGCTAATCTCGCTAATATGTGGTATCATATCTTTAGCTCCTAAAGCACAATTCAAACCAATGCTAATAATGTTGGCGTGCGATAAGGAGTTCCAAAATGCTTCAGGGGTTTGACCACTTAAAGTTCTTCCACTGGCATCGGTAATGGTACCGGATACCATCACAGGAATATCAAGATTTCTTTCGTCTTTAATGGTGTTCACAGCAAATAAAGCTGCTTTGGCATTTAAGGTATCAAATATGGTTTCTACCAAAAGTAAGTCAACACCACCATCGAGTAGGGCATTAATTTGTTTAGAATAAGCTTGTACTAAATCGTTAAAGGTAACTGCTCTGTAACCAGGATTGTTGACATCAGGACTTAAAGAAGCTGTTTTGGTGGTGGGACCAATGGCACCCGCCACAAAACGTGGCTTATCGGGATTGGTAGCTGTTACTTCTGCTGCTACTTGTTTTGCAATTTTAGCCGCTTCGAAATTGATTTCGTAGACCAAATCTTCCATGTGATAATCGGCCATTGAAATGGCTTGTGCATTGAAGGTATTGGTTTCTATGATATCGGCTCCAGCTTCTAAAAATTCCTTGTGAATGGCTGCTACCACATCTGGTCGGGTTAATACCAATAAATCGTTATTGCCTTTTATGGAATGCGGAAAATCCTTGAACCTTTCGCCACGGTAATCCTCTTCAGTTAATTGATAGGTTTGTATCATGGTACCCATGGCACCATCTATTATCATGATTCTTTCTGAAAGAATTTTCTCTATTGTTGCTTTGCTATTGTTCATATTTATTCAACTGTAACTAAACAGTAATTTCCTTTGCCTTTTTGTGCCAATATATATTTTCCTTTGATTAAAAATGAGGTATTTATAGTAGTCGTTAAATCACTCACTTTTGCTTTGTTAATGCTGATGCCATTGCCTTGCAACATTTTTTTTGCTTCGGTTTTACTAGGCAATAAATTTATTTTTTCACTTAAAAAATCAATGATATTAATCCCCTCAGCTAATTCTTCATTTGATAATTTTGCCTGAGGTACACCTTCCATTACATTTAATAAAGTTTCTTCATCGATAGTAGCCAAATCCTCTGCACTGCCTTTTCCAAATAAAATTTCGGATGCACGTACTGCTTTGTTGTAAGCATCTTCGCTGTGCACACGAATAGTAATTTCTTTGGCCAATTCCTTTTGCATTAAACGGGCGCCAGGATTGGTGAGGTGTTCTGCTTCTATGGCTTCAATTTCTGCGCGTCCTTTCAAACTAAAAATGCGCATATAGTTCACTACATCGGCATCTGCTGCATTCAACCAAAACTGGTAGAAGGCATAGGGGCTAGTGCGCTTAGGATCAAGCCAAATATTCCCATTTTCGGATTTGCCAAACTTAGTGCCATCGGCTTTTTTTATTAAAGGTGTAGTCAAAGCAAAAGCTTCGCCGCTGTCTTTTCTTCTAATTAATTCGGTGCCTGTAACAATATTGCCCCATTGGTCGCTACCACCCATTTGAAGTTGTACACCATGGTGTTTCCATAAATAATAAAAGTCGTAGCCCTGCACCAATTGGTAACTAAATTCAGTGAATGACATACCATTTTCTAAACGGTTCTTCACACTGTCCTTGGCCATCATATAATTCACGGTGATGTGTTTGCCTACATCGCGAATAAAATCTAGGAAGTTGAAGGTTTTAAACCAATCGTAATTGTTTACTAATACCGCACTATTATCGCCACAATCAAAATTCAAAAACTTTTCGAGTTGTGCTTTTTGACAGGCTAAATTATGCTGAAGTGTTTCTTCGTTTAATAAATTTCTTTCGGCACTTTTACCACTTGGATCGCCCACCATTCCAGTGGCTCCACCAAGCAATGCCATAGGCTTATGACCTGCATTTTGGAAATGGGTAAGGGTCATTATTTGCACCAGATTACCTACACCTAAAGAATCTGCTGTAGGATCGAAACCAATATAACCGGTGACCATTTTTGAGTTTAAAAGGTTTTCGGTTTCGGGCATTACATCCTGCAACATATTGCGCCAGCGCAATTCTTCAATAAAATTTTGTTTAACGGTACTCATCTGTCAATCGAGGCACAAAGATAATCGCAATTGTTATTACATTTGTATCCAATTTGAATTTCCTGGCCCACTATTTTTTCGACAGAACCGACGATATT
>CAJBKH010000220.1 GCA_903953615.1 uncultured Bacteroidota bacterium | reverse complement strand
GGCATTACCAAGGCCATAGAATTTCAAAACCAAATTGGCAGAGAATTAATTGAAAAACGCGTGCGTGGTTTGGCCACTTATTTACAAGACCATTTAATTTCATTGAGCGACAAAATTGAAATGTTAACGCCAACAGAAGCCATTTCGCGCGGGGCGCAAGTCGCTTTTAAGATAAAAGATAAAGAAATGACAAAATTGCAAGCCTACTGTTTGGAGCAAAAAATAACCACCCGCTATGTGGCCGAAAACAATATCAATTGCTTAAGAATTTCGACCCATATTTATAACAACCAAGAAGAAATAGATACTTTTCTTACTGCGGTTGATAAATTTATGAAAGCTTAAATGAACATTGAAATTGCCAATCAATTTATTGATGAATGGCATCGCGGCATCAACTCATTTACTTTACAAACCTCTGGAAGTACTGGTGCTCCTAAAGCAATTTTACTTGAGAAAATACTTATGCAATGGAGCGCAGCGAATACTGCGAGCGTGATACATCCTACTAAGGAAGATAGCATTTTATGTTGTTTGCCTTGCACCAAAATTGGCGGATTAATGATGTTGGTGCGCGCACTCGAATGGCAACTTCCAATTGAAATTATTGAACCCATTGCGAATCCATTTTTATTTGAAAGAAGGGCGAACATTGTCTCACTTACACCGTTTCAATTGCATCAGGTACTAACAAATGCTGAGAGCAAAGCGCATTTAAAAAAAACACGTGCTGTTATTATTGGCGGCGGTGAATTAGCCGAAACATTAGAGGCGCTGCTGCTTCATTCTGAATTTGAGAACACAGTGTTTTATCACAGTTATGGAATGACCGAAACCTATTCGCACATTGCCTTAAGAGCCATCAATGGCCCCAATGCTTCGGCTTATTTCAAGCCTTTTGATGATGTAAAAATATCCATTAACGAAGAAGGTTGTGCGCATATAAAATTACCATTAAACTTTATTGAATTAACGACTACAGATATCATCACCATGACTCCCGATGGTAGTTTTAAAGTCACTGGTCGTGCCGATTTCATGATTAATACAGGCGGTGTAAAAATTCAACCGGAGTTGATAGAAAAAGCCATTAGAGAAACATTAAAACCGCAGAATGCCTTCATTATTTCGAGTGAAAAGAATGAAGCCTTGGGCAACAAAATAATATTAATAGCGGAACAAAGCTTTGAATACAATTTAGAGGATTTAGCATTCTTGAAAACCATTAATCCATATGCCTTACCGAAAGCAATAAAGGTGATTGAAAAATTTGAGAGAAACGCGAGTGATAAGATTATTCGGTTTTAATTAAACACCTTCAAAAATAGCATTTACTTCAATTTTCAAATCGGCGAACAAAACACTTGTTGCAATTGCCCCTTCGGTGAATGGCTGCAAACCTATGTATTGATTTTCGCGAAGCGCATAAATAAATACTGTTCTGTTTAGCGTATCAATAATCCAGTACTCTTTTACGCCACTTTCTTCATAGAGTTTAAATTTAGTTGTCAAATCGTGTTTGGAATTACCAGGCGATAATATTTCCATTACCAAATCTGGCGCCCCATTACAACCATGACCATCTAAATTAGTTAAATCGCAAAGTATCGTACAATCAGGTTGTACCACTGTTGTATCTTTTTTGGCAGAAGGAATCGGTAAAATTACATCGAATGGCGCAGGATAAACCTTACACATTTGTTTGTGAAATAGATTGTACAACAAACCACTTAAATTAAACAACAAAGTTTGATGCGTATTATTTGGGGCTGGGCTCATTTTAACAACCTTACCCATTATTAATTCAACGCGTTCTTTGAACAGCCATCGCATATAATCCGCATACGTATAGCTTCCTTTTAAATCAAGTAAACTATAATCTAATATGGGTTCATTAACTTCCATTAAAATAATTCAAATACAAATTTAATACATTTTTCGAATTATAACTTGAGAAACAAAAACATAATATGCCTATGAATTCATTACAATGGAATGCTAAATATGCGTTCTACCTGTGTTAAAGATCATAAAAAAGCCCCGCCCTTTTGTAAGGTGCGGGGCTTTTAATTATTGTTTTGCTATTCGCAATTAAGCTTCGGTACTTTCGGTATCCTCAGCTTTTTTCTTTTTTGCTTTAGGTTTCTCTTCAGCTACCACTTCGGTTTCTACCTCAGTTTCTGCAACTGCAACTGGTGCAGCTTGAGCAGCTACTTTCTCAGCTTTAGGCTTGCTAGTTTTTTCAGGAGCAGCAGGAGCGGCTTCTCTTAATCTAGTAGCTCTTGGCTCGTTGTCAGGACGAGATACAGGAGTCGCATCTTTTACTTCCATAACAATTGCTTTGAAAGCTTCTGGGTGGTTTAAAGCTAAATCGGCCAATGCTTTTCTGTTTAGGGTGATACCTGCAGCGTTACATTTACCAATGAATTGAGAGTAAGACATATCAAATTCTCTAACCGCAGCGTTGATACGCACGATCCAGATAGAACGGATGTTTCTTTTCTTTTGTTTTCTGTCGCGATAGGCATAACCTAAGGCTTTTTCAACCGCATTTTTAGCTACGGTCCATACATTTTTTCTTCTTCCAAAATAGCCTTTGGCCATTTTGAGAACTTTTTTTCTACGTGCTTTACTAGCTACGTGATTAACTGAACGAGGCATTTTTTTACTTTGTTACTTTTTGAGTTATTGATGTTATGACAGGCGTTCTACAAGGGCAGAAACTTTATGGCCTGGCAAGGTTTTTAAAAAATATTATTTACCGATGGTCAACATGAATCTCATGTTTGGCATATCCGTATCGTTTACCAAACCACCTTGGGTTAAGCCACGTTTACGTTTGGTAGATTTCTTTGTTAAGATGTGATTTTTAAACGCTTTTTTACGTTTTATTTTTCCTGATGCAGTAAGGCTAACTCTTTTTTTAGCACTGCTATTCGTCTTCATTTTTGGCATAACTTGTTGCTCCTTTTATATTTATTATTTAATGGTTCGATTATTTCTTTACGGGACCCAAGAGAATAATCATTTTCTTTCCTTCTTGTTTTGGCGGTGACTCTAATTTAGCAATACCATCTTCCACCAATTTATTTGCGAATCTCATTAATAGATCGTAACCTCTTTCTTTATAGATAATGGTTCTACCTTTGAAAAACACATATGCTCTTACCTTTGCACCTTCACCTAGAAATTTAGTCGCATGTTTGATTTTAAAATCCACATCATGCTCATCTGTATTCGGTCCAAATCTTATTTCCTTTACTTCGTTAACAATGGCAGTCGCTTTAAGCTCCTTCATTTTTTTCTTTTGCTCGTACAAGAATTTGTTGTAATCAACAACCTTACAAACGGGCGGTTCAGCGTTTGGAGAGATTTCTACCAAGTCGAGTTCCATTGCTTCTGCAATTTTGCGCGCCTCGCTAATAGAATAAACACCAGATTCAATGCCTTCGCCAACTACCCTTACTTCTTGAGCAGTAATGAACCCATTGATTTTGTGTAAAGCCTCTCTTCTACCTCTGTTGACTCTTGGCTTGTTCGTTTTTGGCCTTGTAGGCTTTGGTGAATACGGTTTTTTTTGCAATCTCTAATTAATTTAATTGTGTTTCTATTTCCTTGTTTATCCAGCTCACTAAACTTTCTACGCTCATTGATCCCAAATCTTCGCCACCT
>CAJBKH010000219.1 GCA_903953615.1 uncultured Bacteroidota bacterium | reverse complement strand
GTAATTTCTATTACTGATGGCCAGATTTTCCTGGAGTTGAACTTGTTCAACGCGGGTGTTCGTCCGGCAATTAACGTTGGTATCTCTGTATCACGCGTGGGTGGTAACGCTCAAATCAAATCAATGAAGAAAGTAGCTGGTACTTTGAAATTAGACCAAGCGCAATACCGTGAATTGGAAGCGTTTGCTAAATTCGGTTCTGACTTAGATTCTGCTACTAAAGCTGTATTGGAAAAAGGTTCACGTAACGTGGAAATTTTGAAACAAGGTCAGTATGCACCATTGAGAGTTGATCAACAAACTGCTATTATCTATCTTGGTACAAAAGGTGCTTTGAATAGCATTCCAGTAAATAAAGTAAGAGAATTCGAAGCAGAATTCTTAGATATTATGGAGCGCAAACACAAAGAAACTTTGAACAGTTTAGGTGCTGGTAAATTTGATGATACCATTACTGCTACTTTAGAGCAAGTATGTAAAGAATTAGCTGCTAACTATACCGCTTAATATTTTTCGTAAAACAACATGGCTAATTTAAAAGAAGTAAGAAGCAGAATAAGCTCTACGATTTCAACCCAACAGATTACCAAAGCAATGAAATTGGTGTCTGCTACTAAGTTGAGAAAAGCGCAGAGTGCTATTTTTCAAATGCGCCCTTACGCAGATAAATTAAACAGTATTTTGCAAAATTTGGCCGACAGTGTAGATGACGAAAAATTAGCGAAGTTCTTCAAAACCCCTAAACTTGAAAAAGTGTTATTGGTAGTAGTTACCAGTGATAGAGGTTTATGTGGTGGTTTTAATGCCAACGTTATTAAAAGAGCTAAGTTTTTAATCGAGAACGACTACGCTGAGCAAGTAAAAGCCAATAAGGTTGAATTGTTATTTGTTGGCAAAAAAGGTTACGAATCTTTAAAAAAGTATAACATGCCAATGAATACTTCTTTCATGCAAACCTTCGGTAGTTTAAACAACGAAAGTGCATTTGCAATTGGTGATTATATTTTAACACAATATCTAGCTGGTACTTTTAACCAAGTAGAAGTAATCTACAATAAGTTTAAAAATGCCGCTACTCAGATTGTTACCAACGATCAAATGTTGCCAGTTGGAATACCTGTTACCAAAAATGCTAAAAACAAAGCTGCAGCAAATGATTATATCTTCGAACCAAACAAGGTTGAGATTCTTGAGGAATTAATTCCAAGAGCCGTTAAGACCCAATTGTACAGAAGTTTATTGGATTCATTTGCAAGCGAACACGGTGCACGTATGATATCAATGGATAAAGCAACCGATAACGCAGGTGAGATATTGAAACAATTGAAATTGCAATACAACCGTGCAAGACAAGCAGCCATTACCAACGAGATTTCAGAAATCGTGGGTGGTGCAGCCGCATTGAACGGTTAATACTTAATAAAATAATTATTGAAAACCATTCGCTAAAAGCGGATGGTTTTTTTTATGGTACATTAGTATCTCGACCCTGAAGGGGTCGAACAACAATAGCCCCGGGTTTTACCCGGGGCTATTGTTATAAAACGCAGAATTGTTAGGCGACTTATTTGCGCATCTGGCAAATAAGGTGACAAACACAGGTATAGAATAATCAGAATATTTTTTTAATTTCACCACATCCAATGAGAATATTATTTAGCTATTTAATAATCGGTTTGTCATTCAGCCTCAACGCCCAAAACAACTACACCCAATATGTCAATCCTATGGTGGGCACTGGCGGACATGGGCACACTTTCCCTGGTGCTACTCGCCCTTTTGCCATGGTGCAATTAAGTCCCGATACCCGCATCGATGGCAGTTGGGATGGCTGCAGCGGTTACCATTACAGCGATACCCTCATCTATGGATTTTCGCATACCCACCTCAGTGGCACTGGCTGTAGCGATTATGGGGATATTGCCTTTATGCCCACTTTTGTCAATAAACCCATTGAGCCTATTCAAAATGTAGACTTGTTATATTATAATTTCAAGCATAAAAATGAAATTGCAAAAGCTGGCTATTATTCGGTGGTACTTGAAAATGGTATCAAAGTAGAACTCACAAGCACAACAAGAGTAGGATTACAACAATATACCTACAAAGCATCCGGTTACGCATGGATTACT
>CAJBKH010000218.1 GCA_903953615.1 uncultured Bacteroidota bacterium | reverse complement strand
CTTTATTTCCCCAAAACAGCTCCTAAGTGGTTCATCTTCAAATAACAATTACTTTTGTACAAACACATTTTTATGTCTGTATTCAACAATCAAGTAGTGGTCATAACGGGTGGGTCGGATGGCATTGGAAAGGCTTTGGTAGAGCAGTTTCTAGCCTTGGGTGCAAGAGTTGCTACCTGCGGAAGAAGTCAAGAAAAATTACATCAATTGCAAGTGCAATATCCAGGTGCGCCTTTGTTTTTGAAAGGGGTAGATGTTAGTAAAGAACAAGAATGTGAACAATTTATTGCAGATATCATAAGTACTTGGGGACAGATTGATGTGTTGATCAATAATGCCGGAATCAGTATGAGGGCATTGATTACTGAGACAAATACCGAAACATTGAAGCAAGTGATGGATATCAACTTTTGGGGCACGGTTTACACCACTAAAGCGGCTTTGCCTGCTATATTGAAGCAAAAAGGGGTGATTGTGGGTGTGTCTTCTATTGCTGGTTATCGTGGCCTGCCTGGAAGAAGTGGGTATTCTGCGTCTAAATTTGCCCTAAATGGCTGGCTGGAATCCATCAAAACAGAACTGTTACATACTGGCACCCATGTGATGTGGGTTTGTCCTGGTTTTACGAGTTCTAATATTCGCAATGCTGCTTTGAATAAGGACGCAAAATCGCAAGGTGAGTCGCCAATGGATGAGGGGGAGATGATGTCTTCCGAGGAATGTGCGGGGCATATTATCCACGCAATTGAAAAGCGTAAACGTACTTTGGTGCTCACTTTTACAGGCAAACGTGCCGTTTTTATGAATAAATTTTTTCCTGGCTTAGCAGATAAGTTGACATTCAATTTTTTCTTTAAAAATGGGCAGCTGATTAAATAGTGTTTTGGTATAATAACTCGTTCATTATTACGTTATTGTTTAAATATGCCATTAATAACTTTAACATCGGATATTGGCCAAGAGGATTTTATCATTGGTGCTGTTAAAGGGCAGATATTGTCAACTATTCCGGGCTGTGTCATTGCAGATATCACGCATTATTTATCTAGTAAAAATTACCAACAAGGGGCTTATATTTTCAATAATGCTGCAAAGTATTATCCCGCAGGCACCGTGCATATCGTGATGGTGAATGCGTTTCATTATCCTACAGATCATTTATTATTTGCCCACTACAATGGGCATTATTTTATTACACCAGACAATGGTTTTTTAACCATGATGCTGGGCTTGAAGCCTAAGGAGATTGTAAGAATCGATTGTAAAGGGGCGGGCACATTCATTCAAATGACCGAGCGCATGGTAGAGGCGGTTGCGTATTTTTTTGCTTCTGGCAGTTTGGAGGAAGCGGGGGAAAGAACCGATACCATTCAAGAGATCTATCCTATGCAACCAACTTTAGGCCCAGATTGGATGGAGGGGCAAATTTTATTCATCGACCAGTTTGAGAATGTGGTGGTGAATATCCGCAAGGAAGAGTTTGATTTTCATGCCAAGGGCAGGTCCTTTAAGATTGTATTTACTCGTAACGAGACCATTGAAACATTGAGTCAAAACTACGGATCCGTCCCTGTGGCCGATAAGATGGCTTGGTTTAACTCTGCTGGCTATTTGGAGATCGCGGTGAGAGGGGGCAATATGGCGGGTTTGTTTGGTTTGAGTAAATACGATGAAAACCAGTCTAGTAAGCAACGTCCGAACGACAATAAGTGGTTTTTCCAGATGGTGCGTGTTTTCTTTGAATAGTTG
>CAJBKH010000217.1 GCA_903953615.1 uncultured Bacteroidota bacterium | reverse complement strand
ATTAGGGTAACATTGTATTTACCAGGTTTGCTATAAGTTATGGTTGGGGTATCCTTATTTGATGACAAGGTGTTAGATCCAGCGAACTGCCATTGACGGCTGCTAACAAGGCCTTTGCATGAATTGTCGTAAAAAGTTATTGCTTCGCCAACACAGGCTACTTTTTTAGAACTTGAAAAGAAGGCTTTTGGTGCAACATTAGAAAGTTCGACACCTGTAGCTTTCAGATTTGCTGCTGAAACTAAGTTGGCTCTAAAGCTATAAGTTGTAAAGCCATTGTTCATGATGGTTTTTTGATTTGGGGTAAACATGGCTTGGCATGTTCCTTTAGAGTAATCCATGTAATTTTCCCATTGGTCAACAAGATCGGGTACATCGTTTGTGCAAGAATTGCCAGTAGAAGGGCAACTTGCATTAGCAAATGTACCAGAAACTGGTGGGGTGTCTCCGCAATAATCGCCAGATCCTGTGCAATCGCCTTCGAAAGTGTGCAATAAGCCCAGGTAATGGCCTACTTCGTGGGTAAGGGTTCTACCAACTGAAGAAAAAGGATCGCCACCTAAAGTGCCCACACAATCGGCACGGCAAACAATGCCGTCCATGGATGATAAGCCTTGTGCCACTGAACTCGGTAAATAGGCATACCCTAAAGTGGTGCCTGAACCTGATCCTGAATTAATGGAGTTAACAGTCCATATATTTAAATATTTTTTATTGTCCCAACGTGCACCAGCAATGCCTTTTATATTGTCTCTCGCATTGAAAGTAAGTGAACTATAAACACGGTTAATGCCATCTGTACAATTGCCATTTGGGTCAACTTTCGCTAAACGGAACTCAATTTGACAATCGGCCGCCAAGTTTTTAAACTGGCTTCTAATCGCTGATTTATTAGGGTTGGTTAAACTAAAGTCGAGGTTTAATAAACGGATTTGTTCTTCAATCGTAGCCTTGCTAATATTTTCTGTTCCATTGAAATGAATGACATGAAACACCACCGGAATTACAAAAATAGTGGCGCGTTTGGTTTCACTTGTTGGTTGTAGGTTGTTATAAAAGTTGGCAGCCTCAATCGCAATTTGAGGATTGTTTTTGATGGCTTGTTGGTGGTAGTAATCGGTTAAACATTGGCTAAAAGCATTGATACTAGTAAACAAAGAAAGTGTGATAAATAATTTTTTCATTTTAACAGTTAATTCTGATGTTAAGTTAGACGACAAAAGTCGTGCAAGTTAAGTCATATTTATGTCATTTTATTTAATATACTTTAAATTTAGTAAATATTGGTCGGCCATTACCAATGCTGCCATGGCTTCTACAATAGGAACTGCTCTTGGTAAAACGCAGGGGTCGTGGCGACCAGGTACTGACATAATTTCCGAATCGCCAGCTGTATTTAGCATATTTTGAGGAAGGCCGATGCTACTGGTGGGTTTAAAAGCCAACTCAAATGCAATGGTTTTACCGTTGCTAATGCCTGCGGTTATGCCGCCATCGTGGTTGCTGTTGTTGGCTATGGTGTCGTTGTTTTCGCTACCTAAAAGTTGCGTGCTTTCGAATCCACTGCCAAATTGAATGCCTTTTACAGCATTGATACTGAGCATGGCCTTGGCCAATTCTGCATTCAGTTTATTGAACAATGGTTCGCCTAGACCGATGGGTGCATTTTCAATTTTGCAAGCAATGGTGCCGCCAACGGAGTTGCCCTCTTGTTTAACACGTTCAATCAATGCCATCATTTCTGAGGCTTTTGTAGCATCAGGACAACGCACCAAATTGTTTTCGGCCGTGGTCCAATCGTATTGGCTATATGGTTTGGCAAGGGCAATGTTGTAGATACTGCTTACCATTGCACTGATTTCAATGTTCGATACTGTTTTTAAATACAAGGCGGCAATGGCACCAGCGGCCACCCATCCAGCAGTAACGCGGGCACTGCTGCGGCCTCCACCTTTATAATCGCGGTTGCCATATTTTTTATCGTATACAAAATCGGCATGCCCTGGGCGGTACACATTTTTCAGTGCCTCATAGTCTTTCGACTGGGCATCTTCATTGGGGATGATAACCGTAATTGGTGCACCTGTACTGCGGTCGTTAAAGACGCCTGAGAGAATTTGAAACTGGTCGCTCTCTTTACGCTGGGTGCTAATGCTCGATTGGCTCGGCTTTCTTCTGTCCAATGCTTTTTGAACAAAGGCTTTGTCAATAAAAATATTGGATGGTAAACCATCAATCACCACGCCAATGCAAGGGCCGTGTGATTCGCCAAAAGAAGTAACCGATAATTGATTGCCAAAGCTGTTAGCCATGCTACAAATATACCTATCCTTAATAGCTTTTTTACTTTGCAATAAAAGTTTAAATGAAAAGAAATTTAGGATAGGTTATACCATACCGTTATCTTTTTCGATTTGCCTAGGCAAATCGAAAACTATCTGGTGTTGGTAGAACATAGAAATTTTCGACTTGTTGGTAAACAATTTGATAAAAAAGAATGCCTGTTCGGTGGTGAAATCTAAATTACGACTTAATATTGTAAACCATTATTTTTATGAATAAAATTGAACACATAGGTATAGCCGTAAAAGATATTCATGTTTCGAATGAATTGTTTTCGAAATTATTGAACACCACGCCATATAAAATGGAGGAAGTAGAAAGTGAAGGGGTCATCACCAGTTTTTTTATGGTGGGCGAAACCAAAATAGAATTGCTGCAAGCCACAAGACCAGATAGCCCCATTGCGAAATTTATTGAGAAAAAAGGAGAGGGCATACACCACATTGCCTTTGGTGTTAAAAATGCGCAAACAGAATTAGTACGCTTGTTGGCCAATGGTTTCGAAATGCTGAATCAAACTCCTAAGCAGGGAGCCGATAATAAACTCATTGCTTTTGCGCACCCTAAAAGTACCAATGGGGTGTTAATAGAAATTTGTCAAGAAATTAATACCCACGTGCTCTAAGCAACGAATGGCATTCAATTTGAATCTACTGAAAATATGAGGCGACTGATTTTTGCAATTTTATTGATAACTGCTAGCATACAACAAAGTGCTGCGCAATTGGTGCCCTATCGCCTTGGCGATTTATGGGGCTTTAGTGATACTTCTGGTAAAATCGTTATACAACCTGTTTATGCCTTGGCCGATTTTTTTGAGCATGGTGTGGCCTTCGTGAAGCGCGATAGTTTTTATTACGGCATCAACACAAAAGGCGAAATTATTACCGAAGCGGGTGTGCATTATGGAAGGTTTGAAAATGGCCTTTGTCCTTTTACCAACAACCACAAGCAATCGTATTACCTTAACACCAGTGGTAAAAATGCATTTAACATTGTGTTCAACGCCACTGAAAATTTTTCTGAAGGCTTGGCCGTTGTCTCAATGAAAAACAAATGCGGCATTATTAATACCCAAGGTTTATGGGTGCGCGAGCCCGATTTTGATTCATCGAGTTTGTATTTCAAGTCGGGGTATTTATTGGCTAAATACAAATCTAAATTTATTTACATTAACCGTTTTGGCAAACAATTACTATTGCCCGATACCATTCGTCCTGCGGGTATTTTTAGCGAAGGCTTGGCAGCAGTGTATGTTGAAACGCGTTCGCTTATTAACAATACCTTGAATGTAAAAACCAATTTACAATTCATGGATACAGCAGGTCATATCGTACTTTCTAAATTTGTACACGAAGGGTTCGACTATGCCGATTATTTAAATTATGAAAAAGAATTTATCGATGGAAAAGCCATTGTGAATGCGGCCAACGATTTGGCCTTCGACCGTTATTTTATTGATAAAAAGGGACAGTTTTCGCCTTTGTTTTCGTATGCCCAACACATGGGTGATTCTCTATTTTTAGGCGTGGTAGGTTATATGTTGCCAACCATTCGCATCTACAATTCCACCTTCGATGTAATGGGCGATTACAGCATGCAGTTGAGCAGTGTTGGAAAAATAGGCGATGGTTTAATTCCTATTCAAAATTTAGCCGGTTATTGGGGTTACAGCGATGACAATTCACGATTGATCATTCCTTTCATTTACACCAGTGCCGATGCCTTTAAAAATGGTTATGCCATCATTAAAAGTGCCGGTCGTATAGGTGTTATAAATACCAAGGGTAAGGAGTTTTTTAAGGAGCAGTAAGTGTATTTTTTTTAACTGTTTATTAATTGGTTGTAATGCAAATATTAAATCCTAACCCCTTGATTGTCTGTTTTGTGTAAAATCATTTTGCATAAACACTAATACGGCTGACACATTCTTACCTTTGGTTGCGTCTAATGGTTTAGTTAGCTGTATAAAGTATGTTTAAGTCTATTCAATTCTATTGTGTGTTTTTTTTGTTCTTGCTTGCTAGCAATGCAAGTGCGCAAATTAAATACGATTCGCAAGTATGCGTAAACGATGTCGCAGGTTTTATTTATGTGCCCACCAATGGTAAAACTATTCAAAGTGTATACTGGGAATTTGGCGATGGCTTTACTTCTAACAATACCAATAGCGTACATATCTATACCAAAAAAGGAACCTACTCCGTAAAAGGTAGTATTACTTTTACCGATGCTAGTACTGTTACCGAAACGGTGAGTATAGATATCATGGGTTTGCCTACCGCCAATTTTATTTACGATAATTTTAAAGACAGTTGTACCAATAGTAATTTGGTTTGCCTTAAGGATCTTTCTGCTCCAGATAATGTGAATCAGCCAATCGTTAAAAAGATAATCGCTTGGGGTGATGGTAATACATACAATACAAGCTCACCTTATTCAGGACAGGTGAATTGCAATACATATTACAAAGCCGATAAATATAAAATATTTATAGAGGTTACCGATAACATGGGTTGCGTAAATACATTTAAAAAATATGTGACCATCAAAGAAGGTATCCATGTTAATTTTCAAACAAGTATTGATTACACAGATTGCAAAACTGCCAAGGTATGTGTTCAAAATTATTCATACCATAGCAATTCCATGCGCCCTACTTACAAATGGACCATCGATTCGTTGGCAAGTGATACCAATGCTTATAAATCTGCACAAAAATGTTTGACCTATAAAGCAACCAAAAGTTTTACCATTACACTGTTGGGTACTATGCCCAATGGTTGCGCTGAATTGGCGACTCGCAAAGTAGAGATTGATATGCGTCCACTTCAAAAGGACATTACTTTGAGTGATTCCTTAATTTGTTATGGCAGTGGTGTGAAAATGATCAATGCCAAAATCGACCCTGCTGGTTTAACCAATTTTAGTTGGTTTTTAGATCAAAAGAAATTAGTTTACAACAACGAAAGCATCGACTTGTTTACCGATGATTCGATGATGGTGCCAGGGTATCATTATTTGAAATGTATTATGTTCCGTGGCAAATGCAGTACCACCGTTACCAAGGTTATTCATGTACAAGGACCCGTTGCCAGTTTCGAAATATTCAATTTTAATGGCTGTGTGATTCCAAATAAAAGGGTGTTCTTTATTACCCAATCGACTTTCGATCCAAAATTTACCAGTTTCAATTGGACCCTTACCGATCCCAATGGCAATAATTGTATTACGAATAGAACCAAGAACAGCAATGTGAGTGAATACTGCAACGGAGCCGAAGATTCTTTTATGGTTCACCGCTATCGCAATGTACTCGATTTGTCGCAAATTACATTTACCATTACCGATGCTAAAACAGGATGCTCCGATGAAACTACACAGTACCTTGTTAATAAATGTTCTAGACTTTGTCAGCCCGATACCACTGATATTCATATTTGTTTAGGCGATAAAATTTCGCTGAATTAGCAGATGTGAAATTGCCATATAAAATTAGTTTCAACAACGGCTTGCGTTGGTACAATTATCCTGTAAGCTCGGATAGTATTGGTGTAGGCATGTATTATATGTCCATAATTTTTAAAGAAGGCTACAAACGCTGGCCTGAATTGTATAACAGCGGTTCATATGCAATCAAAGCGGGTTACAAAGAATTCTTTGACACCTTGCGTGTAAAAAATAGATTATTCATTCACGACAATAGAAAAGATACCATTGAAGTAAAAGTTTACGGGCAATGTTCACCATTTAATGCCACCCTAAAGTTTAAGAATACGAAATTCCATGCAGGCGAAGTGCTTGATATTGTATGGGGCGATGGACAAAAATCAAACATCTTATTTGTTACTGATGAAACTGTCGATTCTTTTACCCATTTATACAATGTACCAGGCTTGGGTTATCAGATAACAGTAAAAGTAAGTAATCCTGCCAAATGTCAATCGGAAGCTAGTTATTACATTAGATTTGGAAAAATTATTAACTTGGTATTAAACAATGCGCCTTGCACCAAAACCGAAATTTGTTTCTCGCCTAGGATCGAAGATACCAAAAACAATACTTTTTGGACAGAGAAAACCCATCCGAATCGCTACACATGGTGGAGTAGTAATAATAAAAAGAAAGACCATGGTTTTACCCATTGCGAAACGTTTCCAAAGGGAGGCTATAACGATGTCACGCTCTCTATTAACGACACAGATGGCTGTATTGATACTTACACTCAAAAGGTATTTATTAAAGAAGTAAAAGCAGGTATTAAAAAACATTTGCACGATGTTTACTGTACAGAGCTTACCCAGTTTTTTGATTCCTCTGTTTTGATTGGCAATGCAGGCGATTATATTACCTCGTATACATGGGATTTTGGAAACAAACAATTTTCTGTCTACGATAAAGATCCTTCGAAAGCGTTCGATTTGCCGGGTGATAGTTTAAGGATTACCCATGTGGTGGTGAGCAATGATGGTTGTACCGATACCACTACTTCTGCCATTAAATTTATAGGGGCCAATACGTATTTTAGAATAAAAGACACCATTGCATGCGGTCGATTAGAAGGTGTGTTTTATAATTTCTCCAGCAATTGTTCTCAGTACATATGGGAGTATGGCAACGATAGCAATTCAACATTCAATACAGATACCAAAGAAACCGCCTACAAAACCTATCGCAAAGTGGGCAAATACAAAGTGCGTTTAAGGGGCATACAATCTGTGTTCAATCCATTTACCAATAACATGTACTACTGCAGCAGTATATTCCCCGATCAGGAATTCAGCAAAGATAGCAGCAGAACTGTTTGGGTATTGCCCGATGGTAAGTCGGCTATCTTAAGTCGCGATACCATTTGTGTGCACGATACGGTGCATTTTGAAAGCGCGGTAGATACCCTTTATAAAATGAACAAATGGGCCATCAATGATTCGAGTTTTTCAATTACAAAAGTGCCTTATGATTTTTCACATCGTTTTGAAAAGGAAGGTGTTTATAGCATAAAATTGAGACCGCAAACACCCTCTGCCGACCCAATGCTGGGCTGCTTAGACAGTGCCGAGAAAAAAGTGTACGTAGTGAAAGTGAGGGCTGGTTTTACCATCGATGATCAACTAGTGCCTAACATTCAATTCATCAATACAAGCACACCTAAATATGCCACCTATCAATGGAGTTTTGGCGATCAAAGTTCGGGTAGTAATACCTCTACGGATGAAAATCCAACCCATAATTATGTCGACTTGACCAAGCAATATCAAATTTGTTTAGTGGCCACCATCAAGTTTGGTTGTGCCGATACCATCTGCAAACCATTGGGGCCTTATTCAAGTTACTGTTCGGTATACAATGTGTTTACACCCGGCAATGGCGATGGCATGAATGATGTTTATGATGTGGTGATTGAAGGCGAAGCGACTTACCATTTAACAATCTACGATCGCTGGGGTGTGGTGGTTTACAAAGCCGATAAAGACAACGATGAGTTTGAAAATAACAATTGGAATGGGAAGGTGCACAACACTGGTTTAGAATGTAGTGCGGGCACTTACTATTATGTCTTTAATTATTCTATGCAAGTAAAACCAGAGGTCAATAAAACCATAGAAGGGGTGATTACTTTGATCAGGTAGATTGAAGAATTAATTTAATTTCTCACTGCAATTTTGGTGGCCAAATAGGCCATTGGCATATAAGCCAATGCTAAATCTAAAATGGTGAACCAGATAGGGGAAGGCAACATAAAAACAGCAGCGGTTCCACCTAATAGAAAAAATGCACCTATGCCATATGCCAATTTCCTTTTATGTGTAGCGCCCAAAAAAGCAGTCAACGTAGCGCCTGTTAAAGTGCCCAAAGCATGGGCTAAAAATGGTAGTAAAAAATGTTTGGGTTCAAACAAATGCATGGTGGCTTTTAATCCTTCGACCGTTGTTGTATCGGCTCCATTTGGAGGCGGAATAATGCTTGAACTAATATGAATAAGGCCACCATTGACTAGGTTTCCTAGGACAATGCCAGCAAGGCAAGCCAAGATGTTTCTAAGGATTGGATTCATAAGTTTGAAATTGTTATGCTTTGTGATTGTTAAACAAACTTAATAATTTTTTCTAAGTTGCCAATAAAAGCTTTAAAATGTAAATGGAAGTACAATAAAAAACCCCTTCTGAAATTTTAGAAGGGGTTTTTATAAAGTTTATATTTTATTAATAGTCCAAATCGCCATAATCAATTTTGGTGCGTTTAATCCAAAGCACAAAACGCAAGATTAAAATTAAGAATGGAATGTACATTAACATGGTTGGCACATCAAAGTGATTTAAAATAATCACCGATTTTCTTTTTAATCTTTCGGCAATTAAATACATGCTTGGAATTAACAACAAGGTTAAGATGGTTGCGAAGAATAATCCGAAAATCATGGTCCAGCTCAATGGTCCGAAGAATGTTACGTTATCGCCACCAAAGAAAATATGTGGATTCAATTCGGTTAATAAAGTGCCGAAGTTAATGTTCAAACCAACCGCTAAAGGAATCAAGCCTAAGATAGCAGCAGTAGCAGTTAAGATTACAGGTGTCATACGGGTTCTACCTGCTTCAACTGTGGCATCGTATAAATTCATACCACCTTCTCTCGAGAATTCTGCAAACTCAACGAGTAGGATGCCATTCCTAACCACTATACCGCCTAGGGCTATAATACCCACACCGGTCATTACAATACTCATTTCCATTTTGAAAATAGAAACACCAATTAATACACCCACAATACTCAATACAATTTCTGAAAGGATAATCAATGGTTTGCCAAGTGAGTTAAACAAGCCTACCAATACCAACATCATTAAGCCTACAGCGGTTAACATAGCACCACCTAAGAAACGCATGGTTGATTCTTGCTCTTCTTTATCACCAGCAAATTTAACTTCTACATCACCTGTTGGTTTGTAGTTTTCCATTGCTGCTTGCACTTTGGCAACTACCTCATTGGGATTGTATCCTTCTTTTACATCAGAAGATAAAGTGATCACACGTTTGTCGTTTTTGCGTTTGATACCTGCATAAGTATAATCGTAACGCACATCGCAGAAGGCAGATACTGGAACACTTCTCACAATTCCACCCATTGTCATATCGCGGTAAGTAATTTTTAAATTACGCAAGGTTTCGATGTCAATTCTTTGATCGGATTTGTAACGCAATTGGATTGGATACTCATCGTCTACATCTCTAAATTTAGAAGCTTCGATACCATAAACAGCGCCGCGAATTTCCATTGCCAATTGATAAGCTGAGATGCCTTCGCGCAAGGCTCTTTCTCTATCGATGTCGAACACAATTTCTGGTTTGTTGCTCACGAAATCTGATTTCAAATTATCTACACCTTCAATTTTTGAATTGTTAATGAATTTTCTCACATTGTCAGCATTGCTCACCAATTGATCGAAGTCTTCACCTATAATTTCTAAACTAATTGGTTTAGGTGTAGGTGGTCCGTTTTGTTCTTTGTTCACTACAATTTCTGCTGCTGGAATATCCCACTTTAAAGCTTGTAGCTTCATTAAATAATCTGAGGTAGAAACACCATGGCGTTTTTCGAACTCAACGAATGCAATGGCAATTTTACCTTTGTTCGGATAAGAGTTCATATCGCCATCACGTGGATCGGTAACACCAATGGTTACGTTACTAATCATCGACTCAACAACAGGGTCGTTCTTTTTAATAACGGTATTTACTTTTGCTTCTACTTTTCGCATTACTTCGTTTGTAATGGCAGGATCGGTACCTTCAGGTAATTTAACATAAACATATACGTTGTTCGGGTCGCCACCTGGAAAAAATACCACTTTTGGTCCACGCACTAGGAAGAACACAATCGAAGCAAAGAAAAGGATGATTACATAAAAAACAGGACGCCAAGGTTTGCGCAAACACCACACCAATAACTTGGTATAACTATTTATAATGCCAGGCCATATTCTGAACTGCCATGCCTCAATTGCTTTGTATAACCACAATCTGTTTAATACTAAGAAGAAGGCAAGGAATATTACAAAATTACCTGCGCCAATATTGCCCGATAAATATGCGATGATTGCAACAATGGCATATAAAATTAATTGTAAACGCGCTTTGCGTGTAAGCTTGCCATACTGTTGTTTTTCTTCTTCGTGCGATTTCATAAAATCGACCGCAAACACTGGGTTGATGATATAAGCCACAAACAATGAAGCTAGCAATGAGATGATTAAAGTAACAGGAATAAAGTACATGAATTTACCAATGATACCACTCCAGAATACCAATGGAATGAATGGTGCAAGTGTTGTAATGGTACCCGATAATACAGGTAAGAAGACTTCGCCAACGGCCATTTTTGCCGCGGTTTTTATGTCCCGCTTACCGTTGTCAAAAAGTCGATGCGTATTCTCAATTACTACAATCGCATCATCTACCACAATACCCAAAGCGAGGATAAAGGAGAACAACACCATCATGTTAAATGTAAAGCCTATGCTTGGCATAATCAAGAAGGCAATGAACATTGAAAGCGGCACAGATAGCGCTACGAATAAGGCATTGGTAACACCCATAAAGAACATCAATACGATGGTTACTAAAATAAAGCCAATGATAATGGTATTAATCAAATCGGTTAACATTTCTTTGGTTTTATTACTTTGGTCGCCACTCACCGTTACATCTAATCCTTTCGGAAATTCTTTTACCTTCATTTCCTTAATAATGGCTTGAATTTTATCTGCCGCATCAATTAAGTTTTCGCCAGAGCGTTTAATCACATTTAGGGTGATTACATTTTTACCATTTGAACTTGAGTAACTTTCTTTTTCTTTATAAGTATCGACTACTTCGGCAAAGTCTCGGATAAATAATTTTGCGCCAGAAGCAGATGTAACAATGATGTCCTCAATTTCTTTCGGATCTTGGAATTCACTCTTAATGCTCAAGGTTGGTTTCATGCCATTGATAGGCACACTACCACCATTGATGGTTAAGTTTTCTGAAGAGATAGCGCGTTGCACATCTGCTAAGGTTAATTGCGCTGCTTGAAGTTTGTATACATCAATGTTCACCTGAATTTCTCTTTCGAGTGCGCCAACTAATTTTACCTCTGTAATTTCTCTTAAGCCTTCAACACGGTCTTGTAAATCTTCAGCATATTTTTTCAATTTTTTCAAATCATACTGACCAGAAATATTGATATACATAATAGGCATTTCAGAGAAAGCAACCTCTTTTATCATTGGTTCTTTGGTAAGGGTTGCAGGCATGTCGCCACGGGCAGCATCTACTGCGTCTTTTACACGTTGTTTGGCCACCTCAACTTTAACATCGGTATGGAATTCAACGGTAATAACAGAAACGTCTTGCAGGGAGGTACTATTGAATTTTTTTACACCCGACAAAGCTTTTAATTTTTTCTCAATCGGTTTGGTAATAGTGTTTTCAATATTGGTAGGAGAGTTACCGCCATTAATGGTATTAATATAAATGGTAGGAACTGTAATGTCTGGAAAGTTTTCTTTTGGCAACGAATTGTATGCCATAATACCTGCAAGGGTGATAAAAATAGTTACCAAATAAATGGTAATTTTATTATCAATGGCCCAACTGGAGGGTTTAAATTCTTTTATTTTATCTAACATAGGGTTAACTGTTATGTATAACTTTTGTATTTTGGAAACGCTTATTTTTTAACAGTGATTTTATCACCTTCGTTAATTAAATCATACCCTTCGATAATCAATTGATCGCCTTCAACGAGTCCTGAAATAATTTGTGCATAGCCATTGTATTCTTTACCGATTGTAATTACTTTTTTAACTGCAACACCTTTTTCTTCAACCAATACAAAGTTTTTGTTATTGCTTTTTTGAATGTAGCGAATTGGCACGATCATTTCTGGCTTAGCAGATTGATAGTCGTTGATTTTAATTTTAGCCACCATGTTAGGGTGGTAGTTTTTGTTGTTAGCTAATAAAACTTCAACGCCAAAGGTTCTGGTCAATGGATTGATAGCACGAGAAGCGTAGTTTACTGTAGATGAAAGTGAGTCGTTAATATCTGGGAAATAAATTAAAACTGTATTGCCAGTTTTTACTCTTTGTGAATAGCTTTCTGCTACATCTGCTTTTACTTTTAAGTTCGAAAAATTAACAACGTTAATAGCATTCATACCTGGCATTATGGTTTGCGCCAATTTAATGTTCACCGCATCAACCGTACCGCTAATTGGAGAGATAATTTTGCTCATGCGCAATTGCTCTTGCATTAAACTCATTTTTTTCTCTAAACTTTCTTTGGTGGTTTTAGCTTGTAGGAATTGTATTTCAGTGCCTATTTTTTGGTTCCATAAATTCTGTTGTTTTTGGAACACTTGTTTCGATAAATCAAGGTTAGTTTGCAAATCGGAAATTTGTTGGTAAATAGCACTTGCATCGGTTTCGGCTAATACTTGTCCTTTGCTAACTTCTTGACCAACTTTTACATTGATTTTGGTTACCATGCCACCCATTTGAGAAGATAGTGAAACGTTTTCATCTGCATCTACACGGCCTTGTATTTCAATATATGTTTTAAAAATACTAGGCGCCAAAGCCATGGTAGTAACTTCTGATACTTTGTCAACTTTCGCTGATGTATCAAGTTTAGCAATTTCTTCTTCAAGCTTTTTAATCTTTTCTTGCGTGGCAGTCAAGCCAGATTTTAAACCTTCAAGTTCTTTTTTCTTTTTTGCGAGTTGATCAGAATTACATGCAGTAAATAAAAGTGCTGCAATAATGATGGATACTAAAGTCTTCATTTTTTGAATAATATTGGGGTGGTTATGATTTTTATTGATTAATTGAATTTGGTGGGTTGTCCCATGGCGGTGTTATAATCGATTTTAGCAATGATTAAATCGTAAAGGGCATTGAGATAATTGGTTTGTGCATTTTTTTGATCTTGTGTAGCGGTGGTTACTTCAAGATTGCTGCCTACACCTTCTTTGTATTTAATCATGGTAATGTTTACAATCTTATCGGCCAAGGCTAGGTTTTCTTTTTGTTGTATCACATATTCTTCTGCACGCAAGTATTTTTGCTTGGCTTGAAACACTTCGAGGGTCAATAGGTTTTCTACATTGGCAATCGTATTTTCAGTTTTTATTTGGGTGATTCTAGCTTTTTGGATTTTAGCATCATTGCCAAATCCACCAAATACTGGAATGCTCAATTGTAAAGCTAAGAAGTAGTTGTCATACCATTTGCTGTAGTTAATGGTTTCTCCAAAAGTACTTTGTTGGTAAGTGAAAGCACCGGCTAAGCTAGGGTATTTGCCAAATTGGTAACGTCTTACATCGTATTTGTTAAGCAACAATTGTTGTTGTAAAATTTGATATTCTGCACGATTTGATAATTTTAATTCAGTGGTATCAGCAACCGTATAACGCTCATTAATTAAATTAATATCATCCGTAATTTTCATGGCTTGCTCTGGGTTCATGCCCATTTTCGATTTCAATAAAGCCAATACAATTTGGTATTGGTCGTTGAGTTTATGTTGGGTAATGGTAATGTTATTGAGCTGTAATTTTAAACGGTCAACATCCAAAGATTCCGCAAAGCCTTCTTTGTTTAAAGCAGCTGTTTGGGTGTAAAGCGAATTGATAGTTTTGTAACTGTTGCCTACCAATTTGATATTTTCTAAAGTGATAAGTGCCATGAAATACGTTTTAGAAACATCGGTGCGAATGTCTAACTCGCTTTTGTAAGCTAACTTTTTAGACATTTCTGTAAATTCACTGGCTGCTTTTAGTCCAAGAAAATAAGAACCATCTAACATCAACCAAGTAACGTTAAGCGCTGCTTGCGTGGTGTATTTGTTGCCAATACGAATTGGTGTAGGGGTGCCATTCACTGGAAATACGAATACTTGTTTTTGTATCGCATCTTGCATTTGAACATTGATTTTTGCTTGCGGGATACCAATGGCCTTCACCTCTTTTACTTGTTGTTGCGCATAAGCCACATCGGCGACAGCGTTTTTGTAATTGGGGTTGTTGGTCAAGGCATAATCAATGGCTTGTTGTAGGCTAAAAGAGAGCGTGTCGGCTGTCTTTTTGTTTTGGTTTTGACTGTAAATATTCGCGCTGGTAGCCAGAATAAATACGAATAGCAATGTATGTTTCATTATTGCAAGGTTATATTGGTTAATGTTTTTTTATTTTTATTGAAGTATTGTAAGCCTTCCTCGGTGCAGATAGCATGGAAATGGTAATTAATAAGCGCTGCATATTTTTCAGGAAAACTTTTGTTTTTCGAATGGCCGACATGTCCATCGATGCTGGTGTATACAAGGTTCATATACATACTAGCGGTGAGCTCGACAGGTATGTCTTTTCTGTACAATTTTTGTTTAATACCAGTGCTTAAATTATTGGTAACTTGCACAAACATGGTTCTTTCGCGGTGCTCTGTGAGCAAGTCGAAGGTTTCTGGGTGAAATTTTTTAAGGTCAAAGAGCAAGCCTTCGCTTACCTCGTTATGCAATAGTATCATCATATCAGCAATTTTCAGGATTTGCTGAATGGCGTTTTCTTCTTTCGACATAACGGTTTGTACCATTTGATCTATTTCTTCTAAGTGGATACTGATGGTTTTTTTTACTAAATCATCTTTATCAGCAACATATTGGTACAAAGTCTTTTTGGAGATACTTAATTCTCTTGCCACATCATCCATTGTGATACTTCGGATGCCATAACGCATGAATAATTTTTGGGATATCTGACAAATTCTAACTAACATTTTTTGGTGGTGCAAAATAATGCTAAATAAACCGAGGAAACAAATTTGATTTCGAGAGTTTCCGTAGTTTATTGATGAACGTTCTTTTTTGTCGGATTAAAAATTCATGGGTTGATTAAGGGGTAATAACTTTTTTACAAATTGTATGCTAACGGGGTACGAATTTACGAACCTTATTTTAATATAAGGTTAAATTCTTTGTATTTGAATTAGAGATTTTTAGAAAACAAAAAAGCTACTTAAAAATAAGTAGCTTCTTTGCATCAGCATATAACATGAGGAATTGTAAAACAGTATTCACAATCACATTTAATAGATAGACGCAATGGTTTTAAAAAAGTTGCAAAGGGGAGTGATTAATGACGGGAAAATGACAGAGAACCAATTTGATAATGCGTTAATTTGATGATTTGATAATGATTAGAGTCTTGCTATTATTAGAAGTTGTGATTATTCTTAGGTTTAGCCTTTGATAGGAGATTTAAAGTGGATGTCAGCCTAAAATTATATTTTTTGAACAAGCTATTCTTAATATTATCAAATTATATTTGCACTAGTAAAATAGGCTTTATAGTTCAACGGATAGAACGAGGGTTTCCGAAGCCCTAAATTCAGGTTCGATTCCTGATAAAGCCACGTACAAAAACTTCAACCCGCCCTAAAGGCGGGTTTTAGTTTTTGTAGTCGTGTAGCGTTCCCGCGGCTTTGCGCGGGATCTGCTACACGGCGGTCCTACCCTAATGTGTGGGATGCAGTTGGTGAGAACGCCAACTGCGGTAAAGAGGCACAACGCAGTTATCCCTGATAAAGTGGGTTGTAAAGGATGCAGTTGGTGATAACACCAATTGCGGAACAGAGGCACAACGCAGTTATCCCTGATAAAGCGGGTTGTAAAGGTGGTAGTTGGTGAGAACACCAACTGCGGCACAAGAACTAACTGCGGCACAGAATCTTCATCTCATCAATACCAATTGAGTGCTATACCCTAAATCTGGAATGTGAAGAGTATATAACCCGTTCTCAAATTCGGAGATGTT
>CAJBKH010000216.1 GCA_903953615.1 uncultured Bacteroidota bacterium | reverse complement strand
TTTGATTTTGTTGATAGGCCCACCCCTCTGCGGCTCATTTGACTTTTAAAGAAAAATAAATAAATTGTATACTAAATACTTTTAATTAATTTTATGCCATAAAATACCAAACTTTTTTTTTAGAAAAATCATGAACCCTAAAGTAGATTTTTATTTTAACAAAGCCGACAAATGGCAACAAGCAATTGAGCAATTAAGATTGCTTGTATTAGACTGCGGTTTAAAAGAAGAACTGAAATGGGGTTGTCCTTGTTATATATTAAATGAAAGCAATATTGTATTGATTCATACCTTCAAAGACTATTGTGCTTTGTTATTTTTTAAAGGTGCCTTGTTAAAAGACCCACAAAATATTTTAGTACAACAAACCAAAAATGTACAAGCCACCCGCCAGATTCGATTCACCAATGTCATTGAAGTACTTGAATTGACGCCAGTAATAAAGGCTTTTATTAAGGACGCCATTGAAGTTGAAAAGGCCGGCTTAAAAGTGGCTTTCAAAGCGCCTACTGAATTCGAAATGGCCGAAGAATTTAAACATAAATTAGAAACCATGCCTGCTTTGAAAAAAGCATTTGAAGCTTTAACACCTGGCCGACAACGCGCCTATTTACTACACTTCTCGGCACCTAAACTAGCCAAAACAAAATTAGACCGCGTTGAAAAATGCATCCCTCAAATCCTCAAAGGAAAAGGACTAAATGATTAATAAAATTTTTTCTTAATCTATAAAAAACTCAACCGTATTCTCCACCAATTCCTCTAACATTTCTGTAACATCATTGGCCGCATCGAATGGATGTTTAGCACCAAAGGTATGGTCGCCATTTTCTACTTTGATTAAAATAGAATGTTGCACAATATTGTACAATGCCTCGGCATGCGACATTGGCACGCTCTCATCTTTGTCGCCATGAATTAATAATAGTGGAGCACTTAATAATTTAGCAGCCTTGCGCACATCGAGCTTTTCTTTGTTCGCCAAATAATCATCATAGAATTGTTTGTTCAAAGGCAGGTTCTGACCTGTTCTTTTATTCACCGCATATACTACCCCATCCTTCTCCCACTGCTCAATAGTTTCTGATCTGAAGAAACTCTCGAACTCCGAAAGCGAAGCCCATAATGCCAATTTCTTTACCCTTCTGTCATCGCTCGCTCTCAGCATAGCAATTCCTCCGCCTCTACTATGACCGACTAAATAAATTTCGTTCTTATCAATGTTATATGTGTCGGCCTCCTTCTCAATGAAATCAATTACGACTCCCAAATCATTGAACTCTGTGATGTAATTATTTTGAGCGAATGCTTCCATATCGCTTAAATCGATGAGCTGGGATTCGGTAGTACCATTGTAAGAAAAATTGAATTTCAAAAAGGCCAAACCTTCCTTGGCAAATTCACTGGCCACCCAATTAAAATGGCCCCAATCTTTGAATCCTTTGAATCCATGGCAGAAAATTACCACAGGGGTTTTTACTTTACTATTGGGCAAGCTAATGTCCAGTGTAATTTTTTTATCTCTACTGCCCTTAATGGCGATTTGTTGTTGTTCGATTGCTTTCAAGGGTGCAAAAATAACTGTTTGTGCGCTTAATTGCCAAACGACAAAGTAAATAATAACTTCTAAAAATGCCTTGTAATATCCACCCCTAAATGCCCCACTTTCATGCCGCGCACCGCTGGTTTTACTTTTTTAATTTTGCATGCAATGCTGCTCAAAGGTGCTTCGAAACGGTCTTTGATCGTCTCGATTATTTCGACCGCTATGTCCTCTAATACTTTTTGAGAATGGCCAAAAACCGCATGTACAATGTCAAGTATTTGCTCATAATCCAAGTACTCCCCTTTTTTGTAGGGCTGCATGGAATGCACCTCAACCGTTACTATCAGTTGATTCTCCACCAATTGCTCCTCGGCATGAACGCCTATTTTGGCCCATATTTCAATGTCCCCCGCTATTATACTATACACTTCATTCTTCATTTGTTCTCTTGACTTGTTTATATTAATTTCGCAGCAAAAATATCATAAAACAGACAATGGGTAATATTAATTTTGAAGAACTGAAAGATATCAACCAGGGAAAGGACCGTTATGTTCAACCTGATTTTTACAATGTGGATGATTTATTGACCGAAGAACATATCCTTATCCGCAACTCTGTTAGAGATTGGGTAAAAAGAGAACTCTCTCCTATCATTGAAGAATATGCACAAAAAGCAGAATTCCCGCACCATATCATTAAAGGTTTAGGCGAAATTGGCGCTTTTGGTCCGCAGTTGCCAGCCGAATACGGTTGTGGTGGCATGGATTATATCACTTATGGTTTAATCATGCAAGAGCTTGAACGTTGTGATAGTGGCATACGCTCTACCGCATCAGTACAAGGTTCTTTGGTGATGTATCCGATTTACAAATTCGGAAGCGAAGAACAAAAAAGAAAATATTTACCAAAACTAGCGAAAGGCGAATTGATGGGTTGTTTCGGTTTAACCGAGCCCGACCATGGCAGTAACCCTAGTGGTATGCTTACCAACTTTAAAGACATGGGCGACCATTATTTATTGAATGGCGCTAAAATGTGGATTAGCAATTCACCATTTGCAGACATTGCTGTGGTATGGGCTAAAAACGAAGAAGGAAAAATTAAAGGCATTATCGTTGAACGCGGATACGAAGGTTTTACGACCCCTGAGACCCATGGCAAATGGAGCTTGAGAGCGAGTGCTACTGGTGAATTGGTGTTCGATAATGTGAAAGTGCCTAAAGAAAATTTATTGCCAGGTGTTGAAGGTTTAAAAGGCCCTTTAACCTGTCTTAACTCTGCGAGATATGGTATTAGTTGGGGTGCCCTTGGTGCCGCAATGGATTGCTACGATTCAGCATTGCGTTATTCAAAACAACGCGTGCAATTCGGTCGCCCAATTGCAGGTTTCCAATTACAACAAAAGAAATTAGCAGAAATGATTACCGAAATTACCAAAGCACAATTGTTGTGCTGGCGTTTGGGTAATTTAATGAATGTTGGTAAAGCAACACCTGCTCAAATCAGTATGGCCAAAAGAAACAATGTTGAAATCGCTCTAGATGTTGCCCGCGAAGCCCGCCAAATACATGGTGGTATGGGCATTACAGGCGAGTATCCAATTATGCGTCACATGATGAACCTTGAATCGGTGGTAACTTACGAAGGAACACATGATGTGCACTTGTTAATACTAGGTATGGAAATTACCGGAGAAAACGCGTTTGTTTAAAAAACTGTTTTATATCCTTTTTTTATCCGTTTGCGTGAATGCGCAAGCGAGGTTCAAGTCCTATACGGAAGTGCCTGTATTGATACATCTGTATGCCGCGAATCAAAATGATACGAACGGCTTTAATTTGGTTACAGAATTGCCAAAATTGATTTATAAAAAAATCAACGAAGGCACCCTTACACTTTGGGATTCTCCAAAAAAGCAAATCGCTATTTCAGCTTCGGCCCTCAAAAACATTGAAGTTAACAACCGCACCTCGTTTGCCAATGTCGAAAGTTTATTCATCAATGAGGTATGGACCAGCTCGCGCAGACGAACAGAATTTTACATCGTTGGTTTTTCGTTTTTAGCAGAAACAGAGAATGGTAGAATTTCTTTTGGTTATGTCGATGCGCAAGAAGCCTTTCCTTTTTTAATGGCGAATAATATTTCTACCAATGTGAATGGTCCTGCAGAATTAAATTACATCAACGCATTGTATAGCAAACGTTATGATTACAGCTTAATCCAATTTGGCAACACCGATTTTTCAAAGGATTTATCATTGGCGCAAAAAATTAAAAAGGAAGCCTTTTTTTCTAAGAAAAAAATAGTGGGCTTGCAACCCATTCCGCAGACCAAGATGTTGAGTTATGTATTAGAAAAGAATTTGCAAGACCCTAAAGATCCTGCAACAGCAATGCTCACCTCCATTGAAAATTTCTTGAATGAAAGCAAAGAAATTTTCTTTGATATTGGTGGCAGTAAATATTATAACTTCGAAAAATACAAAAGCGAAATAACTATTACCAGAATTGAAATAACAGAGGTATGGGAAAAAAGAGGCAATGCCATTTTTTATAGACCGCGTTTTGTTCAATTGTATGCCAATAATAAGCCATTGAATCTTTTAAGTTTCGATGATATTATGAAATGGCACTTGCTTATTAAATTTAAGTCGATGGAAGATATTTTAACAGAAAAAAGTTATTTATTTACCATCTTTAAATGCAATAATACCATGATACCTGCGAATGAAGCCCCCTTTTATTACAAGGCTTTGAAAGACTATCAATGGACACAAGTAAGCAATTATGTAAGATATTCAAAAAACTAATAAATATATGTATAAAATCAAATTTGGAACCGACGGATGGCGCGAAATTATAGCAGATAATTACACCGTTGAAAACGTAACCCGAGTTGCCGATGCAACGGCTAAATGGGTATTAAATTCTACATCTAATCATACTTGTACTGTAGGTTACGACTGTAGATTTGGTGGTAAAATGTTTGCCGAAACAACCGCTAAAGTATTGGCTTCGCATGGCATCAAAGTATATTTATCAGATGGATTTTGTAGCACACCAATGATTTCATTGGCCAATGTTAAATTGAATACGTTTGCTGGTATTATTATTACCGCTAGTCATAATCCTGCAGGATACAATGGCTATAAAATTAAAGCTGCTTATGGTGGACCAGCAGTACCTGCCGAGATAGAAAAAATTGAAGGCATGATAGATTATAACAATCTACCTGAGTTAAAACCATTAAGTGATTATATCAATGCTGGCACCATCGTTTACGACAATTTCGAAGCGATTTACATGACCCAAATTGAAGAGAAATTTGATGTTGCAAAATTGAAAGCCTATGCACCTCATTTTGGTTATGATGCTATGTATGGCGCTGGTCAGAATGTAATCAAATCGCTTTTACCGACTGCTACCAAATTGCATTGCGACTACAATCCAGGATTTAACAATGTAGCGCCTGAGCCTATCCTTAAAAATTTAATGGAGTTCTCTGAAGTGATTAAAAACAATTCTGAAATATTGTGTGGTTTAGCCACCGATGGCGATGCCGATAGAATTGGATTCTTTGATAGCAATGGTAAATTCATAGATTCACACCATTTGATTTTATTATTAATGCAATACCTCACCAAGCACAAAGGCTTGAGTGGTAAAATAATTAAGAGCTTTAGTGTTTCTTCGAAAGTTGATAAACTAGCGGCCCACTTAGGTTTAGAAACCATTACCACTAAAATTGGTTTCAAATACATTTGTGAATACATGATTACTGATGATGTATTGATTGGTGCAGAAGAAAGTGGTGGAATCGCTGTAAAAGGCCATAT
>CAJBKH010000215.1 GCA_903953615.1 uncultured Bacteroidota bacterium | reverse complement strand
TTGAACAAGCTCTTGAATCTTTAAATGTATAGTAGACTTTTTTCGTACTCACGCCCGCAATGTTTGGATTGAATTTACCTGTACTATCGATATGTGTTCCTCCACTGTATTTACCCCCTGCATTCGAAGCGTGGTTGATCTGTTTAATGCCTGCATTCTTGCAGAATGGACCAGCCGCTTGTAGCTTCGCACTTGGAATACTATCTACTCTTACAGAAATAGAATCTGTATTTGAACAGCCTCGAGAATCTTTAAATGTGTAATATACTTTTTTGAAACCAACACCTGCTGTATTTGGATTGAACTTACCTAAGGTATCGATATAGATTCCTCCACTATATTTACCACCTGCGTTTGATGCATGCACGATTTGTTTAATGCCTGCGTTTTTACAGAACGGTCCTGTTGCTTTTAGCTTTGCACTAGGGATACTATCAACGCGAATTGCTATTGAATCGGTACTCACACAACCTCGTGAATCCTTGAATGTATAGTACACTTTTTTAGTGCTCACCCCTGCTGTATTTGGATTGAATTTACCCGTGCTATCGATGTAAGTACCACCGCTATATTTTCCGCCTGCATTCGAAGCATGGTTAATTTGTTTGATGCCTGCATTTTTACAGAATGGTCCTGCTGCTTGTAGCTTCGCACTTGGAACACTGTCCACTCTTACAGAAATAGAATCTGTGTTCGCACAGCCTCTAGAATCTTTAAATGTATAGTATACTTTTTTCGCACTCACACCAGCGATGTTCGGATTGAATTTACCAGTGCTATCAATGTATGTTCCCCCGCTGTATTTACCACCTGCATTTGAAGCATGGTTGATTTGTTTAATACCCGCGTTTTTACAGAACGGTCCTGCAGCTTGGATCTTCGCACTTGGGACAGAATCTACTTGAATGCTAATACTATCTATTCCAATGCAATAATTTCCTTTGGTGCGATAGTAAACTTTGTTGACTAATTTTGTGGTGCGTGATGGATAAAACCAACCGACTGAATCAACATATAAGCCGCCATAAAATAGACCATCCGCATTGTTTACTTTTATTTTTATTGGCGCATTGTTTCTACAAACTTTTGAAACTGGCGTAATAACAATATCGGGAATTGAATCGACCACAAAAACCCCAGTATCCTTATACCTACAGCCAAAGGTATCCTTAACAAATCGCATAAAGGTATTGTTGCCAAAAACAGCCTTATTCACTTTTACTAAACCGCTACTATCGATGGCCGCATTGCCATAATAATAACCTGATTTAATATTGGAAGTGATTCTAAACGTATCCAACATAGAACAAACTTTTGGCTTCCCTACAATTAAACTATCATATACTTTTACCCTTGTAACATTAATGGTATCGGCATTGCTTTTACAACCAAATTGATCGACAATTTTAACCGAATAGGCGCCTGATTTAAGAACAGGTTGCACAGCTACTTTTGTATTGTCGTTCCACAAATAGGTGTACTTCCTTTTATTAGTGGCCGCCACCTGCACATTGCGTTTGCTTTTGGTAAGGTATAAGTTGCGGGCAAGGTGCATGTTTTGGTAAGAATAATTACTAGCTGCTAATCCGAAATTATTGCCTGCTTGGGTTCTACTTGTAGCGTCGTTGTAACTACCAATTAACTTACCCCCTAGATAAAACTTAAACTGCTTATTGGCATAACGCACCAATAAAGTTCGCCATATTTTATCTGATATTTTCATGTTCAGATTGATGGTATACAAACTCGATGAACCCCAATGCAATACCAATTGGTTGTAATTATAAATTTCTTGGTAATAGATGGAATAGCCCCCATTGGTATAATAGTAATAATTGCTTGGCTTCTGAGAATGGAAAAAGTAAAGTGAATGGTAGGCACCCTCTAACCCATCGTTGTTTTCGGTATACAAGTCGACACTCATATCGAAACTATCTGTTAAGAGCAATTGACTGTTGTTGTAATTGACTGCACCAAATTCGCTATAACCTTCGCTTGTCAACATGGTATAATTATAAGCAGGAATGTACTTCGCATTGCCAATTAATTCGCCTTTTAAAGCACTGCCATTCATGGAATCAATTAATATAAATGGACTGGTATAACTAATGACTGGTTTTAGCAACAAGGTATCGTGGTAACAGAAAGTGGTATCCTTGCCCAATTTCAATTTTGGAATGGCATTCACTTGCACATAGACACTGTCTTTATAATCGCAAGCACTGCGCATGCGCAAGGTAATATTGTCGAAAACAGCATCGTTGTAAGCATCGCTGCCCAAATTATTACAATACAATTTCACTTTTACTTTCCTTGTTTTCTTAGGCGTGGTGCGGGTATGTGAAACCTTTGACCATTCATTGCGACTCGCAAAATAACCTGAACTATAAACGGCTAATAAATTATTATTGGCATCAAGGTATTCTAATTCAATTTGCGTCTCATCGGGTGTATCTTCATTCTTACTGAAAGCATATGCCACCATACTTGTTTTTGCAATACCAGAATCTATTTCAACAGAATCTTTGCTTACATTGACGATTTGATAAAGCTCCGATTCACCTGAAGATGTATTGGCATAGAAATAATACGAACTATCAAAAGGATAAGGCGTGTAGCCCTTCTGCGACCATGACCCTTTTGTTGCCGTCCAACCATTCGAAGTAATATTGGCTTCGGCATTGCCATTCCTCAAGAGGTTAGGCTTGTTCTGCATTTGGTACGTGTAATAACCGGTGCGTCCAACTTTAAGTGAATCCAAGGTTGAACCATTGTTCCATATGCCTTTGCCATTTGTGAGCACTGCCTTTAACCATACACTATCGCCATCGCATAACAAAGTATCTTTGGTTTTAATATCTACCAATGGTGAATAAGGCACTACCACATCCATCTCGATTGAGTCTTTGCTTTTGCGCGATTTCATTGAAACCACTAGTTTAACTTTATACGTTTTTTCTTTGTTAGAAACAGGGTATGCAAAAAATGGATTAATTACGGTTGATTTTTGATTGTTATATCCGAAGGTCCACTGATAACTAATTGAGTCACCACGAGAAGATGTATTCTTAAATTCTATCACATTTTCAGGACATCCCGTATTATAATAGAAAGCCGCATTGGGTTGGAAGATGTTCACAGGCACACAAGTGCTGTCATTGTTTTTCTTGGCTTCAACACTCATTAGCAAAGTACCTGTGGTTGTTTCAGGACTTATCACTTGAATGTAATATGTACCCTTGCGAATACAATTAATTATGAAGCTCGTTTGTGAGTTTGTATTACATGGTGCAGGTGTTAAATTCTGACAAGTACCATAGTAAGTTCTGTATCGAATTTCTGAAGGCTTGGCGGTGGTATTTTCTGCTAATTTAAATTCTAAATCTACTTTTGCCGTATCGGTGTAATCCACCTTAAACCATGTACTCTTAAAGCCTTTAGGACCGAACAAACAGCCCATGTCACTGCCATCTTCACCAAAGTCGGTGCCAATGGTCACACAATTCACAATACCCGTTGCGGTTATTTTTTCTAAGGTGTCAATTTCCATCGCTATGGCATTGCCACAATAGTCGCCTTGGTTGTATTCCAAATACATGGTGGGCTGTACATAATCCAAACAGGTTTGGGCAAAGCTACCTGTATAACAAGATGGATTAATGAGTAAGTAATACCAGCCTGGCGACACACAATTATATACTCCATAACCCATTTTGGAAGTACTTGTTTGCGTTCCAGAAATTAAAGCCAATCCATTCACAGAATCGCCTGGAATAATTTCTTTGTACAAGCGCGAAACATAAGGTGTATAATAAGCAGGGCCATCGGTTCCATTACCGTATGTAAAGCGGGTGCTGTAATACAAATAGCCAGTGGTATCTACCTTAAATTTATACCAAACAGATTTACCACAAGTGGTTTTATTGTTTTTATCATAGTCGGCCGCATCAACTGTTGCTTGTCCCATGTATGACTTTACCCCTTCATAAATTACACCAGCAACCAACTTTGGATTTCGCTTTAAGGACCCAGTGCTTTTTCTAATGTTTAATTTAATATTGTTGACATAAATACTAGGGTAATAAACACTCGGATTATTAAAGGTAATAGTAAGGCGTGCTTTTCTTGCTTTGGTCGGCACGGTCCACGATTGACTGACGGTTACCCAACCAGTGCCACTGTGGTTTAATAGTCCTGAACTCTGGGTTGATAAGACATTGCCAACTGAATCTAAATATTCCAATTTAAAAGTCAAACCATTGCTGCCTGTTAAGGCCATGTTACTTTGAAAGAGTGCACCCAAATCGAGCGAACAATTGCCCGTTCTAATATCTGCTATATAATCGTTCAAATCTGCCGTTTGTTGCATGTAGCAATTGCTCAAATAATACGGCCATAGATTGAAGGAAGTGCCAGTTCCACTCGGCACAATTGTAGTGGCAGAAAACGAATAAAAATTGCTGGTCCAAAATGAAGAACCGTATTCTCCGGTGGAATTAATTATCAAATTTTTATTGGAGCTGTCTTTAAAAGAGCCTGCTTGCGAATAATAATCGTACTTGGTTTTAGGCACCACTGTTGTAACAGTATCGTATTTGATAGAAAGGCTTACATGGTGATTAAAAGTATAAGGCTGAACATCCGGATTATTATCCGATTCAACCAT
>CAJBKH010000214.1 GCA_903953615.1 uncultured Bacteroidota bacterium | reverse complement strand
CCACTCATAGCTGCACTTGTGGTAATAGAATAAGCCCCAGTGGTTGAACTAATTACTGGTAATGCAAATTGTGCAGTTCCACCAATCATATTTACAAAACTTGTTCCATTGTATAATTGCATTTCTCCATTCGTACCACAATCAGAACAAAATAAAATAAGACCAGCTACTGGCGAACTGATAGCCGTTTTTTGAACATAGGTTAAACGAGGTAATAATAAACCTTGTGTAGTGGAAGTAATATCTAAAGCTGCAGCAGATGAAGGATTTGTTGTACCAATACCAACTGTTCCAGTAAACAATGGAGATGTGATGGATGCTTTTAAATTAATTCTATTAGATAAGCTAGTAGTATCCATTGTTACACTTGTAGTAGTTATAGTAGATGTATTTGTTCCGCCACTCGAAAAATTATAACTAGCTAATTGTGATGCGGTAACATACTTAGTGCTATCTGCTATTGACAGCTTTGTTGCTAACTGTGCTTTGAAAAAAGTAGAATCAATCGTATACGCCGCTTTAGCATAAGGTGCTAACATAGTAAGTGTGTCAGCCGCTGTTAATTTAGTAGCTAAAGATGTTTCCAATGTTTTTACTGACATTGCCTTAGCATACACCTTTAACATAGTAGTGGTATCAGATACATTTAATTTATCATCCACTTTTGCAGAACTTGCTGAATAAAGTGCAAATGGTACAGCTCCAAAACTGGTAGTTCCCATATCTACCCATTCTTTGGTATAATCCCAATTACTATTTCCTCCTATTGGTGTGATAGCTACTTTTAAGTTTAAATAAAACGGCCCCTTTGACCAATCTATCGTTGCTAAACTTGTGGCAGTGCCTCCTACTCTTACCCCATTACCTAAGCTAATACTAAACACCCCTGTAGCATCGGTATTGGCTTGATGCTCCTCCGTTAATACTTTTGTTCCAGTTGGCGTAGTTTGTATAATACTAGATTGAACATAAATTTTTCTATCCTTTGCAGGATTAGAAAAATTATCCCTAGCCACCGCCTGGAAAAATATACCGTTGGTAGTTTGAGAAAATAACTGATTAGCATTAATGGTTAATACTAGTGCAATTAAAATTGTTTTGAATGTAGTAAACTTTGGAATGTTCATATTTGAAGGATGGGATGTCATAATAATGATTGTATGAATATTGTATTCATTAGTTGGCTTTAATAAATTTTAAAGCATCGGTATATTTTTCTGATTCTATTTGTATGATATAACTGCCAGCAATTAAACTGCTAAAATCCATCCCCTTGCCTTGGAAGATTTCATAGCCTGTAGCTTTGGCACTGTTAATCTTAAAACCTTCGGAGTTCCATACCGAAATTGTAAATTGATCCGTTAGCGGCGGTGTATTGATGAATTTTATCTTGGTGCTCGCACCCACCGGATTGGGGTAAAGTTTTATGCCTAAACTGTTAAAAATGGTATTCACTTCACAGTTAATAGCAAAATTGCCTGTTCCTCTATCTCCTGTTAATACAGCTGTGCCATTTTGTACATTTAAACAAGTAGCGCTGCTACTAAAAGTAACAGCCATACTATTGTTGGACATATTATTTAAACCCCCTACACTACTCATAATAAATGCCCCAGTAAGTTGCTGGGCTTGTATGCTTTGGGGGAAAGCCAATACAATGATCGGAATGAGGATAGCTAATATGCTTATTTTAAAACGATGTTTCATTTGAGTATGCTTATAATTTTTCAATTATTTATTTGTAAAGAATAATTGAGTCGGAGTACCTGAGCTGACAACTTTGGATAAAACCAATTTAGTTTCACCCACAGAAAGAATATTATAAATCACTTCCAGGGGGTTACCCCCTGCCGTTTTTAATTGCACATGAATCTGTGATTGGTTATTTATTACTTCAACTGTATAGGTTCCTGTAAGGCCATCAGAGTCTTTAGTCGTTCCATCTTTTAAGTAAGTCACAAAATAAGTAGACTGCCCTACATATGATTTGGTAGCTGTACCAGTAATACTATAATCCAAATACCAGTTTTTATTGGTAAGCAGCGTATTCATTACATCGGTTTGAGTAGTAGCCGTTTCTTTATTGCAGGCAACTAAAGTAAAACTGATGACTACGATGAATAAAGTATATAATGTTTTCATTTTGTAATTTCTTTTGATTGTAATTCGATTTAACTTTTAGTTTTAGAATAAATCTTTTGTTTTGATGCTCATGCCTATCTCAAAACGGTTTAATTGTAAAGGCACAGTTGAACTTGTCAAGTTTACTCCTAACTTATAATGAGCAAAAAGGACATAGTAGCCCTTGTTGTCAAACTCAGCTCCAAAATCTCCATTAATAATGGCCCTGTTTCCAGCTCCATTAATTAAGTTCTCATTACTAATGCGTGAAATTTTATAATCAAAACTTGGACCAAATACAGCGTAAAACTTGTACTTGTTCAT